>JAMDCK010000013.1 GCA_023488435.1 Actinomycetota bacterium | reverse complement strand
AGCTGGCTCAAGCCCGGTGCACTTGGAATCCTCAAACTCAGGGTGTTACGCTACAACAACGAATGGGACTCTCACTGGGCGTCAAGGTTCGCGGAAGCGGCCTAACCCCCCAAGATTAGATGCTTCTGGGAGTTGCTGGTGTATCAGAAGTCGACGCCGTTGTGACGCTTGTCTTCGGCGCGCTTTGCCATCTTGGAGAGGAACTCCTGGTTGCTCTTGGTCTGCTTGAGTCCCTTGATCAGCATGTCCATCGCGCGCTCCGGCGAGTCCACGCCGTGCAGGATGCGGCGCAACCCCCACACGAACGGCGCTTCGACCTGCTCGAGCAGCATCTCTTCCTTCCGAGTTCCCGACGCAATCACGTCGATCGCAGGGAAGATGCGCTTGTCGGCCATCGAGCGGTCCAGGCGCAGCTCCATGTTGCCGGTACCCTTGAACTCCTCGAAAATCACCTCGTCCATCTTGGAGCCGGTGTCGACCAGTGCAGTCGCAAGGATCGTGAGTGACCCTCCGAACTCGATGTTGCGAGCCGCACCGAAGAATCGCTTGGGCGGATAGAGCGCTGTCGAGTCGACACCTCCCGATAGGATCCTGCCCGAGGCGGGAGTCGCGAGGTTGTAGGCCCTGGCAAGCCGAGTGATCGAATCGAGCAGGATCACCACGTCGAATCCGGACTCGACCATGCGCTTGGCGCGCTCCATAAGTAGCTCGGCGACGGCGATGTGGTTCTCGCTGGGCATATCGAAGGTCGAGGAGACGACCTCGCCCTGGATCGATCTCTGCATGTCGGTGACTTCCTCAGGGCGCTCGTCAACGAGCAGGCACATGAGGTAGACCTCTGGGTTGTTGGCCGTGATTGAGGCGGCGATATCCTTGAGGACGGTCGTCTTGCCTGCCTTAGGTGGCGAGACTATAAGACCACGCTGTCCTTTTCCGATCGGGGCCACGAGGTCCATCACCCGAGCGGTCACGAACTGAGCGCCATGCTCAAGACGCAGCCTCTCGTCCGGGTAGATCGGAGTCAGGTCTCCGAAACGCTTGCGCCCGCGTGCCTGGTCGGACGGCACACCGTTGATAGTATCGACGCGCTGCAGCGCCGCATACTTCTCGTTGTCCTTGGGTGGCCTTATCTGGCCGACGATCAGATCACCGCGTCGCAAGTCGGACCTTCTGATCTGCGACATCGAGCAGTAGACATCCGCGTCACCCGGGAGGTACCCGTTGGTGCGGATGAAGCCGTATCCTTCCGGCATCACGTCGAGGATGCCCTTGATCTCGGTGAATCCTTCCACCTTGACGCTGGCCTGCAGGACCGCCTGGACGTAATCGGCCTTCTTCTTCAGAGGCTTCAAGTCCAGAGACAGCTCAGTAGCCATAGCCTTTAGTTCGGCGACCGTCTTGGCCTCTAGTTCGGCTTGGGTAACGGTGGGCTTTGCTTCGGCAGGAGCTCCTCCACCACTACCACCACTGCTGCCGCCGCGACGTCCACGTTTACGAGGTCTAGCGCTCATGAATTCTTTACCTTCTCCCAATCAGCGAGGAATGATTCGATACCGCGGTCGGTCAGGGGATGCTTGACGCACCGCTCGAGTGTGGCCATGGGTACAGTGGCTATATCGGCACCCATCAGCGCCGACTGAAGCACGTGCTGTGGATGGCGCACAGAGGCTGCGATGACCTCGACTTGATGGCCGAAGTCATAGTTGCCGAGTGCCTGCACCACGTTGGCGAGATGCTCGATGCCATCTTCTGAGATGTCATCGAAGCGTCCCACGAAAGGCGAGACATACGCTGCGCCCGCACGTGCGGCGAGCAGCGCCTGAGGCACCGTGAAGCACAGAGTCATGTTGACGCCGATGCCCCGGTCGGCAAGGGCCTTGGTGGCTGCAAGCCCTTCGGGCATCACGGGGACCTTGACCACGACCTTCGGGTGCAACGCTGCCAGCTCGACGCCCTCTGCGATGATCCCGTCCCGGTCCAGCGAAACCGTCTCGGCAGACACGGGGCCGTCTGCGATCTCGCAGATCTTGACGATGTGGGCGTGGAAGTCCCGAAGATTGCCACCCTCCCGCGCATACAGCGTGGGGTTGGTGGTCACCCCCGCTAGCACGCCCCAGCTTGCCGCCTCCCGAATCTCATCGAGATTGGCGGTGTCCAAGAAAAACTTCACGTATCCTGCGCCTCCTTCTTACTCTCATGATCGCGGCAAATCAT
Source organism: Actinomycetota bacterium (assembly GCA_023488435.1). Classification (NCBI taxonomy): domain Bacteria; kingdom Bacillati; phylum Actinomycetota; species Actinomycetota bacterium. The sequence continues at coordinate 20,286 of JAMDCK010000013.1, read as the reverse complement.
TGCCGCGCATCCAACTCGTCTTCGATGGCTATCCTGACAATGTGCTCGAGCACGTCGGCGACGGTCAGGTCCAGTTGATGGCTGACGATCACCGGGGTCCCATGCTCGCGAGCCAGGTCCTCGATGTAGTGTCCGAGGAGCCTGATGTTTCCGAAGTTCATCTTGTAACGCTCGAAGGGTCTGGTCCCTTCGGTCTGCACCTCTCGGATGAAGAAGTGGCTGCGATGCGAGTCCGCATCCTCCACCGCGACAACCAGCTGCACCACCCGCGCATTGCGGAAGTATCGCGGTTCGATATAACCGGGCACCAGATGGATGCCCTCCAGTACGAGGCTATCACCCTCAAGGACCGACCGCTCGATGAGTGCTTTGACTCCAGTCGTCACGACAGCAGTCTGCTCGCGGAACCCGACGATCAAAGGATTGGTGCCGTGCGGTACTGGAACTCGCAGGCTCTGCCATGCGTTGAACGCGCTCTCGTGGATCGCGGGCATAAGGTCCTTTGTAAAGATACCACGCATTACCTCTCGAATGGAATCCGTAGAAACTATTCGCGTGATTCCCAGCCTATGAGCCACCTGCGTGGCGATGGTGGACTTGCCTACTCCGGTGGTGCCGCCGATCATCACGATCAGGGGTTTGTCCAGCTTCGATATCGCGTGTAGCTGAGCCCAGCGGACGCTGTATTGGTCACCCGCCAGTCGCTCCAGGTACTCCTTCGAAAGTGTCCGGAGGCGATCCATCGTCACCGAAAGCTCTCCGGAATCCTGGAGTTCATCCTGGATGGCCTGGGCGATCGAATAGGCTTTGGCTGGGCCGAGTCCTGTCGCCATGAACGACTGCGCGAGCAAGCCTTTGGAGAATGGTAGGCCGTGTCTCTTGTCAGATAGGATGATGGTCTTTGGATCGCGGGTCATCTCGCGCTTTCCTCTTGGGATCTAGCCTGCCCGCGCGCTATGGCGGCCTCGGCGGTCTGCCTCACAGCTTCCGAGAGATCCACGTCCTTATCGACAGAGATCGGCACATTGTCGCAGAGCACCGTGGGAATGCCGCTTTCCTCGCCCAAGGTCGCGACCACGTCGATTGCGGCGGCTTTGAGCTCGGTGAGCAACAGATCGTAGCCACCATGTGCGGCACGCATGTCCTCGCGCAGCTTGTTGCGGTCGGAAAGGTGTGGGCTAGCGCCAACGACACGGCAACCGTGGACTTCCTCGAGATACTGCGTAAGCAACGGGAGCACCTCGGCCGGAGCGGTTGTCGCGAAGAACACCCTTGCGCCCTCGATGGGCTCGATCGGATTGGGGCGGAATGTCGTGGCGATGCAGCGGAGTCCCGGCGCGATGTCAGCGACCGCCTTGCGTATCGACACGATGTCGTATGCCGAAACGACCGCTTCTTCGGCGGTTGCGATGATCGCCAGATCGGTCAAGCCCATGCGGTAGGGTCCGAAATAGTCGCGAACGTAGGTCACTCCGCCTCTTGCTCCGACAACGAGGATGTTCGCGTCGGCGTGTACCGGCGGGATTGCCGCACCCGAGCCTTCCAGGACCACGAGCTCCTTGCCTAGCGTGTCGGCCAGGGCTGCACCTTCTCGAACGTTGGAGAAGAAAGTCTCGCCAGCCATCCCACCGCCACACCTGCGGCAGCCTACGGTAGTCACGCGGCTCATGACCGCATCCTCGTAGTTGTCGCTACTGGCGTGGATACCCTGACGGGCGAGTTGCAGCAGGTCGGCAGTGGTCAGCTTGACGCGCTCGCCATGGATGACCTCGGGCGTTGCGGGGCCTCCTCGGCCCATCGCCAGCACGCAGATATCACGCCCGGCTGCCGTTAGCTCGCGGGCCACGTATCCGGATATCGCGGTCTTGCCTACCCGCTTGCCCGTGCCGATCAGCCCCAGTGTCGGGGTGGTGGTCACGTGCGGCGCAGCTGGCGCACGGAAGGAGAAGTCCGCTCCGCGGTACTCGACGCCGAGCGCGATGGCGGTGCCTGCCAGTCGGAAACGGTCGGCACTGGTCACGACTGGCTCGTCGGAAAGATCGACGGCCACCTGTGGCTGATAGCGCTCGATGGCCTCACGCAGCGCTGCTTCCGCCGAAGCGGCGACGACCACTGGGACGCCGTACGGGCCCATGCCTTTCTCGAGGTCGACCTTCTCGGTCCCACCGATGAAGACCGCGGCGACGACTTCGTACTCCTTGGCAAGCCCTTCGAGGGCGAAGCGGACAACGGGTGGGTAGTGCTCGCCGTCGATAAGAGCGATTGCCCGCATCACAGCAGGTCCTCGTCGTCCGGGTGTGGCTGAAATGCCGATCCAAGCGTGCCGTCGTCACTTCGCCATCTGCAGTGCCGCTTCTCGGTGGCGGTGAAATCCTCCACGAGCACCGGGTCGGCATAGGGTTCTTTGAGCGAGACTTTGACCCTGGAGTGATCGAAGACCTCGATGATGTTGTAGCAGGGGCGGACTCCACCTCGCAGGCGGTGGGTGCAGGCGGTTCCCGCGTTCACGATGAGCATGTCTTCGAGGCGCCAGATGTTGGGGACGTGCTTATGGCCGCAAAGCACCAGGTCGCAGCCGGATCGCGCAAGCGTCTGGAGGACGTCACCGGCATCGAAGACGATGTTGCGCTCCCGACCCGTCCTGGGCACCGGAACGAGGTGGTGATGCATAGCGAGTACCTTGAATTCGTCCGGCTCGCTGAAGCGCTTCTCGATCCATCGATACCGACTCCGGCCAACGCGCCCGGAGTCCAGATCGGGCTCACTCGAATCGATCCCGATGACGCGAAGACATCCATGTGTTAGCTCCTGGCTTCTCGGGCCGAAGAACTCGGCGTAATGTTCGTCGCCCACGTTTCGGGCATCGTGATTGCCGAGGAGCACCATCTGCTGCTCGCACTCCAGTCGAGAGAGCAGCCTGTGAGCCTGCTTGAACTCCTGCCTGAACCCTTCGTCGGTCAGATCGCCGGTCACCACCACCATGTCCGGTGCGAGCTCGTTCAGCTCGTCGATGACGCGGTTGGCCAGAGACGGAATGTGATACCTGGACCCGCAATGCAGGTCAGATATGTGGGCTATGCGAATGGGCGCATCTGTGGCCATCGCGGCTCTCTTCCTATCGGCCGGACCAAATCCGGCTCATCGAGGCATTGGTTGATGGCTGGGAACGGCGAGCGACTGGCCCAGGGAGCCGATCCTCTCGAGCGAAGCGGATATCCCGAAGAGCATATCCATCAGGGGGCCATATGCGTCGATGCCGAATGTGACGATGCCGGGTTCGCCTTCGATCCCGCCAAGTTCAGCGGCGCGATCGACCGCGTCGTTGTATGTGCCGAGGCTATCGACAAGACCCTTGTCCTTGGCCTTCACGGCAGACCAAGCGAAGCCCGTGGCAAGCTCTTCGACTTCCTCCTGGGACATCCCGCGTCCTTCGACGACCATCCGGATGAACTCGTCGTAGACCACGTCGACCGATGTCTGCAGCAGCGCAACCTCCGTCGCGGTCATGGAACGGAAGGGCGAGCCGACATCCTTTGACTCTCCCGCCGTAAGGACGGTGAACTCGACGCCGATGTTGTCGATAAGCTCCTCATAGTTGGGGATCGTCATGATAACGCCGATGCTCCCAACCATCGAGGTCGGGCTGGCCATGATCTCGTCGCTTTGGGCTGCAATCATGTAGGCGCCGCTTGCAGCAACATCACCGACACTTACCACGACGGGCTTGACTTCCGAGGCGCGTGCTACCTCCATCGCGATCTCCTGAGAGGCCGCCGGTGTCCCGCCCGGGGAGTCGATCCGAAGGAGGATCGCCTTGACGCTTGGATCATCGACGGCCTGATCGAGCTGATCGATGATCATCTCAGGCGAAGCGAACTCCGAGAAACCTCCACCGCCGCCGCCAGCGATGGCACCAGTGATGTGGATGAGACCGATGTTCTCCCCAGTTGGAAGAGCGAAGTCATCGAGCGGCTGTGAGGGCACTGCGGCGAACATGATGAGCGCGCCGCAGGAGACGAACGCGCACAGCGTCAGCGCAGTGATGATTCCCACGACCCACTTCCACGTAGAGGATTTGCGGACCGGTTCCTGGAGCGCCGGGGCTGGTGGTTGCGGCGGAGCAGGGGTCTGCATCACAGGAGCTGATGGTTGCGGCGGAGCAGGGGGCTCAGCCGGAGACGCGATAGGCTGACTTGGGGCTGGAGGCTGTGCAGGTACTTGAGGATTCGAGTCTTCTGGGTTCATCGGATTTCCTAATCCCTTGGAACGGATAGGTGGAGGTGTTGCCTGCGTGATGTGTCATATATTCCCCGACTATGCCCATCCGGGTCAATATCCGGTTGGCTTCAGCCTCGACTTACTTGAGCTCCCGCGTGATCGATGCCAAGAACCAGCGGCTCTAGGCGCCCATCGGGCATCGGCCCCATCCTGGCCGCGGCCTTACCTGCCGAGGCAAGCGCAGCGGCATCATCCTCGGCGGTCACGAGGCCGATCACGGTGGGCCCGGCACCCGAGAGGACTGCGCCTAAGGCACCGGCCCGGACTAGCGATTCGATCACTCGCTCCATGTCGGGTACCGCCGATGCTCGGTACTGCTGGTGGATGCGGTCGTGCAGGCCAGCCGCGATGAGGTCGGCTCGGCCGAGGATCAACCCCGAGGCCAGCAATCCCGCCCGCGCCGCGCCGAAAGCCGCATCGGCGTGGGGCACCTGGGTCGGCACCAACCCGCGCGAAGCATCCGTCCGAAGGCGCTCCCGCGACACCACGGCGATCGCTGCGAGGCCACGGCCGGGCCTGAGCGTTGCGGCCTTGGGGCCGCCCTCATCGGCCCACGCGATCGTGAACCCGCCATAGATCGCAGGGGCGACGTTGTCCGGGTGGCCCTCGAACCGCGCCGCGATCTCGAAGAGGCGCTCCTTGGGAAGCACTCCACCGCACAGCGCATCGGCGAGCAGGACCCCTCCTGTCACCGCCGCCGCCGAGGAGCCGAGTCCGCGAGCGGAGGGGATCCGGTTCTCGCAAGTGATGTGCGCGGCTTTGGGGGCGCCTTCTACCTGCTCGAATACGGCGGCCATCGCTTTGGCGACCCGGTTGCGCCCATCGCGTGCGAAGCGCTCCTCACCCTCGCCGACGATATCGACGCACCACTTCTCGGCAGGAACAGCGGTGTACGTGTCCCATAGCGCCAGTGCCAGGCCGAAGGAGTCATACCCCGGCCCAAGGTTGGCTGAAGTAGCAGGGACGCGAACCGTCACAGGGCGCATCAGGTGGAAAGCTCCTCCACGCGCAGCACGCTCTCGAGCTTGGTCACGCACTCCAACATCGTTATCTCGTCCAGTGCTGCGTGGAACGCGCCCTCCGAGGTGCGATGGGTCACGTACACGATCTCGGCCCCGGTCTCATCGGCGGTTTTCTGGATGACCGATCCGATCGAGACATCGTTCGCGCCAAAGATCCCGGCGACAGCCGCGAGCACGCCCGGGCGGTCAGCGACCCTGAGGCGGACGTAGTAGCTCGAGGTCAGCTCGGCGGCGTTCTTCATGGGCAGCGACTCGTTGCAAGTGCATCCCACCAGGCCGAGACAACCGCCCTGGATGTGCCTCGCCACCTCGATGACGTCGCCGACGACTGCGCTTGCCGCAGGTAGCGAGCCCGCGCCCTGCCCGAAGAACATGACCTCGCCCACCGAGTCGCCCACCACGAAGATCGCGTTGTAGACTCCGCTGACGCTTGCCAGCGGGTGCGAGGCGGGGATCATCGCCGGGTGCACGCGCGCCTCGATTGCGCCATCGACCCTGCGCGCCATCGCGAGCAGCTTGATCGCATAGCCCATCTGGCGCGCGTAGGCGATGTCGGAGGGAAGGATCGAGCGGATGCCGTCGGTGGCGACCTGGTCGATGGTGATCCGCGTGTTGAAGGCGATGCTGCCTAGAATCGCGATCTTAGCCGCCGAGTCGTGCCCGTCGACATCAGCTGTGGGGTCGGCTTCGGCGTATCCGCGCTCCTGCGCCTCTGCGAGCGCCGAGGCGTAGTCGAGCCCGTCGTCGGCCATGCGGGTGAGCATGTAGTTGGTCGTCCCGTTGACGATGCCCACCACCGTCGAGATCTCGTTGGAGACGAGGCAGTGCTTGAGCGGGGAGATGATCGGGATCCCGCCGCCGACTGCGGCCTCGAACATCACGTCGACGCCGTTTTGGGCGGCCAAGTCGAGGACCTCCTGGCCGTGCTTGGCCATGAGCGCCTTGTTCGCGGTGACCACAGACTTGCCGGCCGCCAGCGCGGCGAGCACGAGGTCCTTCGCCACGCCCGTCCCGCCGATCAGTTCGACGACGACGTCGACCTCGGGATCAGCCACGACCGCAAAGGCGTCGGTGGTGAACTTGTCGGCAGGAAGGCCGAGACGCTCGGCGCACGCCGGATCTCTGTCGGCAAAGCGGACAAGCTCGATCTGTGCACCTGTTCGGCGGAGGAAATCCGCCTTGTGGCGCGCGAATATCTCCACGACTCCGGACCCGACCGTGCCAAGTCCGATCAACCCGATCCTTACAGGACGCATTGTGTCTCTCCCGTCACTCATAGTAATTTGGCTAACCCACGTCAGTGCGCATCAGGTCGTCGTATGTCTCACGACGGACCGCCCATCGCCACTGCCCATCGGCGACGAAGACGACACCGGGGCGTACCTGCTTGTTGTAGTTGCTGCTCATCGACTGGCAGTAAGCACCCGTGGCGCAGACGCACAGCACGTCGCCAACGGCCGGGCACTGCAGTTGGGCGTCGTTGACGACGATATCACCGCTCTCGCAGTGCTTGCCAGCCACCGAGCCGACCATCTCGCGCGGCTGGTCTGCCTTGTTCGCGATGAGCGTCTCATAGTGTGCGCCATAAAGCGAGGTCCGGATGTTGTCGGACATCCCGCCGTCGACAGCGACGTAGGTTCGGATGCCGGGGATCTCCTTGACCGAGCCCACCGTGTAGAGCGTCACACCGGCGTTCGCCACGATCGAGCGGCCCGGCTCGACGGCCATTCTCGGCGTGTCGATTCCATGTCGCTCGCACTCTTCCTTGATGCCATCGACGATGACCTTGCCGAACTGCTCGATCGTCGAAGGCTCATCGGGCACGCCGTACGCAACGCCGAGTCCGCCGCCGACATCGAGCAGACCGACCGCAACTCCTGTCTCCTTATGGATCTCGCACATGAACTCGACGATGACCTCGATGGCTTTGGCGAAGCTGTGCAGCGCGAAGATCTGGGAGCCGATGTGCATATGCAGCCCCTCGAACTCCAGGCCCGGAAGGGCGATGACGCGCTTGATAGCCTCCATCGCGAGCCCCTGGTTGAGCCCGAACCCGAACTTGGAGTCCTCGGCGCCGGTCATGATGAAGTCGTGGGTATCAGCGGCGACTCCGGGTGTCACGCGGACGAGGACCGCCTGCGTCACCCCGCCGGCAACGGCGAGCGCGCTCAGGCGCTCCATCTCCTCGAAATTGTCGACCACTATCCGGCCGACTCCCGCTTCGAGGCACTCGAGTAGCTCGGCTTCGGTCTTGTTGTTGCCGTGCACGTAGACGCGCTCCATGGGGAACCCTGCGCGCACCGCATAGGCCAGCTCGCCACCGCTGGAGACATCGAGGCAGCAGCCCTCTTCGGCGACTATGCGCAGCATCGCAAGGGACATGAACGCCTTGCCGGCGTAGACGACATCGACCTCGGGCCAGTGGAATCGCGTCCACTTGATGTATTCGGCGAGGCGATGGCGGATCGTCGCTTCGTCCATGACGTATAGCGCGGTGCCGGCCTCGCGGGCGAGCTCGACCATGTCGACACCGCCGATCCATAGGCGGCCATCGCGGATCTCAGCGGTATCCGGCAAGACCGCGAGCAGGTCGTGGCCGGTCTTGTGATCCGGCGCGGCCGGGGGACGTCTCTGTGCTGTGCCCATCGGGTGGACCTCCTACATCTTCTCGGGCGCGGACACGCCGATGAGGTCGAGCACGACCGAAAGCGCGATCCGGGTAGCGTCGACAGCGTACAACCTAGCAGCCGTCAGCTGCGGGTCATCGGGATCGATGACACGGCAGACGGTGTAGAACTGGTGGAAGACCGCGGCGAGTTCCTCGGCGTAGCGCGTCAGCTTGAACGGCGCGAGCTGGAGAGCGGCGATCGTGACGACCTCCTCGAACTCGGCGAGCTTGCGCATGAGCGCGAGTTCCTCGGGGGCGATGAGCAGGTGGATCGGAGCGTCGTCGGGCACGATGCGCGCGACCGTCTCGGCGATACCTGCCGAAGTGGCGCCGCCCGACCCGCCATCTGCCGAAGCACCTCCTGCAGCGAGCAGCTCCTCGCCCCTGCGCAGGATCGAGCAGATCCTGGCGTGCGCGTACTGCACGTAGTAGACGGGGTTCTCGGCGCTCTGGCTTTGCGCGAGTTCGATGTCGAAGTCGAGCGGCTGGTCGGTCGAGCGTCGCAGGAAGAAGTAGCGTGCGGCATCGCCGCCGACCTCGTCGAGCAGGTCCTCGAAGCTGACCATCTCGCCGGTGCGCTTGGACATGCGGACCGCCTCACCAGCGCGGAACAGGTTCACGAGCTGGCCGATGACGATGTCGAGCTTGCCTTCGTGGCCCAGCGCCGAAGCGGCCGCCTGCATCCGCTTCACGTAACCGTGATGATCGGCGCCCCAGATGTTGATGACGCGGTCGAACCCGCGCTCGAACTTATCGGCGTGATACGCCACGTCAGCTGCGAAGTATGTGTAGCTGCCATCGGATTTGCGCAGCACGCGGTCCTTGTCGTCGCCGAAGGCCGTGGTGCAAAACCACTTCGCGCCCTCGTGCTCGAAGATGTGGCCGCCCTCCGACAGGGCCTCGATCGCACTCTCTACCGCCGAGTCACCCGTGCCGCCGGAATCCCCCGCGCCGCCCTCGGCGTGCAAGGTGCGCTCCGAGAACCACACGTCGAAGTCGACCCCGAAGTCGTGCAGCACGCGCTTGAGGTGCGCGAGCACCTGCGTGTACGCGACCTCCTTGAAGTGGGCCTCACGTGAGGCGGGCTCGGCAGACGCCCAGCCCGGGCCTTCGGCGTCAAAGATCTCGCGCGCTATCTCGGTGATGTACGCGCCCTGGTACCACTCGGGCTCGAAATCGACCGTCTGTCCGCAGATCTCGAGGTATCGCGCGGCCACAGACTTCGCGAAGATGTCCATCTGGACGCCGACGTCGTTGATGTAGAACTCACGCTCTACGACCCAGCCAGCGTGTTCGAGCACCCGTGCCATGCTGTCGCCGAGCGCCGCCCAGCGGCCGTGCCCGACGTGCATCGGGCCCACGGGATTCGCCGAGACGAACTCGACCTGCACGCGCCGGCCTTCGCCAAGAGTCGGCGAGCCGAATGCGCGGCCCTGCGTACGCGCCTGCGCGAGGATGCGCTGCAGTGCCTCGGCGGAGAGTCGTATGTTGAGGAACCCGGGGCCCGCGACCTCGATAGCTTCGATGTCGGGATGCCCGGTCATGCGGCGGGCGATGACCTCGGCGATCTCCCTTGGAGGTGCACCGGCGGATCTCGCGAGCTGCATCGCGATGTTGGTGGCCCAGTCGCCGTGCTTGACGTCCCGGGGCCGCTCGAACTGCGGCTCGGGTATCTCCTCGATGCGAAGCTCGCCCGCCTGGGCAGCCGAGCTCAGGGCATGGCGCACCAGCTCGGTCAGGGTCTCATTCACGCGTCAGGTCTCCTCGGCAGTAAAGTGTCGGTATGAAACCTAAAGGATACCGCCAAGAGTCAGGCTCGGCAATCGGTGCGGGGCTCCTCATCCGATGAGACTTGGGGCGCGCAACAGGAATCTCTGCGCATGCACCGGCATAAAGCAACAGCTAACGCAGCGCCGAGAACGGGCGCCGTGAGGTATAGCCAGATGAATTCCATCTGCCCTGAGACCAGGGCAGGCCCTAGGGAGCGTGCCGGATTCATGGAGGCGCCCGAGACCGGCCCAGCGAACAGCGCACACAGCGCGACGGTGCCGCCTATCGCAAGCCCCGCGGTGATCCCCTTCTCGGCGGCGCCCGTGGAAACGCTCAGGATGACGAACATCAGGAGCGCCGTGATGAGCACCTCGAGCAACAGCGACTGGTGGATCGGGCCCGTTGGAAGCGTCGCACCTAGGGTCTCGGCGGCCGGAAACAGGAAGGCCACGCAAAGGCTCGCCAGCACTGCCCCGACGCACTGGCTTGCGATGTAAGGTGCGACTTCCCTGCCGGAAAACCGCCGAGCGAGGAAGAAGCCGACCGTCACAGCCGGATTGAGATGTGCTCCGGACACATCGCCGAGAGCGGCTATCATCGCGAACACGATGAGCCCGAAGGTCATCGCCACACCGACGTGAGTGACAGCGCCGTCGGCACTCACCACGATTGCGCTGGTGCCGACGAACACCAGGAAGAAAGTCCCGATCGCCTCGGCGGCGAGTCTGGTGCTAAGCGGAGTGTTCATCCTTGAGTCCCATCTGATGTGGACGTATCGTCCTCGTGACTTCGGCCACAAGTCGGGCACGTCGAGCTCCGCACTCGATTCGCTGTGAAGACCTCGGCGAATCCGGCTGCAAGAATACCGGCCGGTAGCGCGAAGAGTCCGATGCCCAGTATCGCCGGAAGGGCCCCGAATATCCGGCCGACGACCGTTATGGGATAGACATCACCGTAGCCGACGGACGTCAGCGCGGCGGCGGCCCACCACATGGCGTCGGGAATGTTGGCGAACTCATCCGGCTGGGCGTTGTGCTCCACGAAATACATCACTGTCGATGAGATGAGAAGCAGGACCATCATCGTACCGACGGCGATGGCCAGCTCTTCGCGCCTGCTGCGCAACACGACAGCGAACGTCCCCACCGCACCCGAGTACCGCCCGATCTTGAGCAGGCGGACGAGCCTGAAGAGACGGAACAGCTTGAGGATCCGCAGGTCGACCGCGAAAACCAGGGGCAGGTAAGCAGGCACTACTGCGAGCAGGTCCAAGATTCCCAGCCAGGAGAAGGCATAGCGAAGTCTGGCCCGGGTGGGTGGAATGTCCGGCGCTTCCTCGACAACAGACCAAAGGCGCAAGAGGTACTCGATCGAGAAAACCGCAACCGAGAACCACTCGAAGACAAGTAAGCCCGGGCCGATGGCAGCGTAGATTGAATCCACAGTCCCGAACACAACCGCCGCAGCGTTGGTGATGATCAGCGTCACGATGAAGATGTCTGTGATGTGGCTTTGACGGTCTCCCGGGCGCGCCACTTCTAGCAGCTCGAATGTGCGTCGCCGCATGCTTGTCCGGGTACGCATTGCGCCTTCCTGCAACTTAGTGACTCCTTTCAGCTCCTCGGCAGCGTAACGCTATGCGGAGTGTAACTCGAACAAGGTCAGTTCGGGTCGAACCCCGAAGCGGAGGCGCATCGACGAGTACCCGACTCCTCGGTTGATGTACATCCGACGGTTGCCCGATAACTCGAACTCGCCACACGTGTAGCGCTCGTTCTCGACCGGTATGAACGGCGGGCCAAAGAACGGCAGGCTCACCTGGCCTCCGTGAGTGTGACCAGCAAGTATCCATCCTTCGAAGCCATCCCAGCCTGCGCGGTCGGCGCTGTCCGGATTGTGCGTGAGCGCCATCATCGCCCGGTCGGGATCGAGTTCGGCGAGTGCCTGCCCCGGATCGAACCGCCCCGACCACAGGTCGTCCATCCCGGCGATCTGCAGCCCGGCAACGGAAATGAGCTCATTGGAGAGCACGCGTATGCCGACCCCCTCGAATGCGCCTGTGACCAGCTCCGCATGCTCCGCATCGGTCCACTCGGGCCCGTAATCGTGATTGCCGAGGACCGCGAGCGTAGCCAGTCTGCCGCGCGGCAGGTTGGTGGAAACGCGCTTCACCTCATCGACCACACCCGGATGATATGTCGCGGTCAGGTCACCGGTGATCACAACAATGTCGGGCTCCACCGCCGAGAGGGTCGCAAAAGCGTCCCCCAGAAAGGCGTCGGAGACAGGGCCGATATGGGTGTCGGCAAGGTGAGCCAGTGTGGCCCCCTCGAGTTCGCCGGGGAGATTGCGCACGGGCATCCGACGCCGGATCACCTCGAGCCAGTGGGGCTCGACGAACGACGCGTAGGCACCGACTCCCGCGGCGGCCACGAGGGCTGCCGATCCGACTATGAACTGCCGACGCGTTACCATTTGTTTCACGAAGCCTCTAGGAACTGCGAGTATCGCACCTGCAACCGCTCCGGACTGGGACGCTGGGCAAGCGAGTGCGGCAGCACGATCGGCTGATGATGCAGTGCCTGGATAGCATGAGTCAACGTGGGCCCGTCCTTCTCGGCGAGCACGTCAGGGCGCACCTCGATAACGTAATCGGGACGCAACCCGATGACCTGCCGATCGAATGCGCTGTGATGCAGAGTGCACAACGACAGTCCGTTCGCGACAACTGGTTCACCGAGAAGATCGGCATCCGGGATGATGTGAGCGGCGTCGAGCAGCTCTTCATGACGAAGGCTACAGAAGGCACATTTACGCCGATATGCCTCCAGCACTCGTTCCCTAAACGAGCGCTGGTGCATCCGAACTCGCACTTGAGCGGCTGCGTAGCGCCTCAAGACCGGATCGGCCTCCGCTGCGGCAAGTTCTGACCAGGCGGAACCGAACAGGTGAGCAGATTCTGCGGCTTCGACGTCCACGGTAACCGTCAGTCGCGCAGGATCATCCGCGATCACATAAACGGGCCACGTCGCCATGTACCGACCTTTCGCGACACCATGGAAGTAGACGAGCGGCAGTCGTTGTTCCATCACATACCGCAGACTGCGGTTCTGATAGTGGGCGGGATCAGTGCCACGGTATCGGTATCGAAGCAGACCGTCGTCGCCGAGCAGGTCATCGTAGGGACCTGAGGGTGCAGTCGTAATGGATATTGGTGAAGTCATGACTTTGGGCTTGAATATCCCCTGCGGGCCCACGAGTGGGACGCGAACTCCTCGGAGGGTGAGGCCCCGCTCGATGAGGTGGCGTGGCAGCACGTCACCATGGATGGCGACCTGATCCGCTAACCAGCCGAAGGCTGCATGCCGCACAAATGAATCGTCGATGCCACCCACCTCCGATCATGATGACCAGAACTCCTTGGGAGCCCAGCATAGCACGGCCACAGGCGAAGCAGACCAGGTCCGAGAGTTGCTGGCGCAAGCGCGGCGGACGCCAGATCTCACGGAGAAGTGATCGACCCGCGCAAGATCTTCTCGAGCGCTTTGCCCTTGGCTAGCTCGTCGATCAGCTTGTCCAGGTATCGAATCTGCTGCATCAGTGGATCCTCTATCTCCTCGACCCTGACGCCGCACACGACACCCATGATCAGCGCACTGTTCGGATTCATGGCCGGAGCCTGTGCGAAGAAGGCCTCAAAATCGACGCCCCGCTCGATCTGCCGCCGCAAGCCGGCTTCGTCGTACCCGGTCAGCCAGCAGATGATCCGATCGACCTCGTCTTTCGTGCGGTTCTTCTTCTCCGCCTTCTGAACATAAAGCGGATAGACCTTGCGAAACTCCATCGCGAAGATCCGATGCCCGGTCATCTGCGCTCCTTTCCGGCTGAGCCCGGCGCCACGGCTCCCCGCCGAAGCCATCGCTGCCCATCCCAGATGAGGTCAGCCTTGTGCGTCAGCATCATGATGAACTCCTCGCGCTCCAAAGGTGATATCAGGGTGAGATGCAGCGGGCCCCGTCCGGTTCTGATCGCGAGTCGATCCACCGAAAGCGCCGCCGATGAAAGCAGGTTGCGGGTCGGGTGGATCTCCAAAATCGAATCGTACCGAATCCGCTGACGAACGACCCCGAACCTGACGAGCAAATGGTCATCTTCGATAGCGTAGCGTGTCGGAATGACGAGCAGCCCGTAGACCGCCAGTACGATGGCGATGCCGACCGTGGCTGCGATGGATCCCTCCACATCACCGTGAAAGAGGGCGACCATCGCTCCCGTGAGTTGAATCAGCGGCAGTATCACCAATATCGCCGCGATCCACCAATCGATCTTCGAGTCGAACCAACGCTGACTGTCTAGGGACACGCTGATCCTCTCAGGTTCGCATGGGTGAAGACTCCCTGCGCTGTAGCGCCGTCTTCATGCCACACAATAACACCTACTCCTGGCATCGCCCTATCAATCGGCCCTTCGCGGCACCCGCCCGATCCGCCCGCGTCCTCAAGGGGTATACTAAGGCTGACGCTTCACATACGTGCAGAGAGGGCAACCATGGAATCCAAGCATGCGATCAAGTTGGCGGTCACCATCATTGCGGGAGTGCTGCTCATCTTCGGCTTGAGTGGGTGCCAGATGGCCACCGAAGTCGCCGAGCAAGAAGCAGAGCGTGCGATTGAGGATGTCACTGGTGGGCAGGTCGAACTCGACGCACCTGCAGGGCAGTTGCCCGAAGGCTTCCCAGAGGACGTTCCGGTCTACGATCCCGCCACTATCGAGCTTTCTTCCTCGATGACCCAAGAAGGAGCCACCGTGTTCCTTGTGACCCTGCTGACGGACGACCCACTCCAGGATGTCATCGACTGGCACACTGCCGAGTGGGAGACCAGAGGCTGGACCGTCGACTATGAGATGACGCAGGGGTCGGGAGACGCGATGACCGCTTCGTTCACTGTGTCGAAGGGCCAGATCGAGAACATCGTCGTCCTCTCAGTGGTGGAGGGACAGACCAACATCGCCCATCAGGTGTTCGTGAGCCCCTAAGCCCATCAGCGGTGATAAGGCTCGTTCCGGCTGATCTTGAAGGCGCGATATAGCTGCTCCAGCAGAAGGACCCTTACAAGCTGGTGCGGTATCGTCATGGGCCCCAGCGACATGCGTTCGTCGGCTCGATCGAGAACAGCGCGAGACATCCCGGCTGCCCCGCCGATGACGAAGGCTACGGAGCTACGTCCGCCCAGCGCCAGGTCCTCCAGGTGGCGTGCGAAGCCGACGCTGTCACGCGAGGTGCCCGAGATTTCGAGCGCGATGACATGCGCACTCGGTGGGATCGCCTTGAGGATCGCGGCGCCTTCCTCGGCAAGTGCGGTTGCCTCGTCGCGGGATACGTCGCGGTCAGGCACCTCCGTCACACTCACGGTTGCGTAGGGTTCCAGCCGCTTGAGGTACTCGGCGGCGGCATCGCGGAACCACGTCTCCTTGAGCTTGCCGACAGCGATGACCGTAAGGCGCATCACCTGATGAGGCCGGCGTCCGATTCGAGCACGACTTCGAGTTCGATCTCGGTGTCCCCTCGGACGACTACAACTTGGGATGTATCGCCGATCTGCCGCGCGCGGATTGCGGCGAAGACATCCTCGGCACCCCTGATGTCGCGATCGTCGATGCGGATGATGATGTCGCCTCGCTCGATGCCGCCGTCATCGGCCGGGGAGTCAGGCTCCACAAAACGCACCAGCGCACCGCGATTGATAGGCACGCTGAACTCGGCGGCCGTGGCCCGATCGATGCTCAGCGTGGAGACCCCCATGAAGGGATGGACCGCGCGGCCGGTCTCGATGAGCTGCACCGCTACGTCCATCGCCGAATCGACCGGGATCGCAAAGCCGATACCCGCCGATTGCGGAGCCCCCACGGCACCCGCCGGCGACTGGATGAGGGTGTTGATGCCTATCAGGCGACCTTCGGCATCGAGCAGCGCACCCCCAGAGTTGCCGGGATTGATCGCTGCGTCGGTCTGGATCAGGTTGGTGTAGGCGGTGATGTCGCGGGGTCCCTCGGTGACGCTCGAACGCTGCAGAGCCGAGACGATCCCGGTGGTGACGGTCTTCTCCAGCCCGAAGGGGCTTCCCACAGCGACCACGAACTGCCCCACGCGCAGCTCCGCCGAGGAGCCGATGTCAGCTACGGGGTACGGGCCACCGTCGATCTTGAGGACTGCAAGGTCGGTCGACGGGTCGACTCCTGCCACGCGGGACACCTCGACGTCATCGATGCCGACGGTCACGATGATCCTGTACGCACCCTCGATGACGTGGAAGTTCGTGAGGATGTAGCCTTCTTCGCGGATGATCACTCCGCTGCCGTTGCTCGTCTCTCGAGTGACGGTTCCGCCGGTGACGGGGTCACGGAAGACCTCTTCGATCCTGACGTTGACCACGCTGGGGGTCGCCTTGGCGGCGACAGCAGCGGCGATGTCGATATCCTGACCAGGCTCGATGACTATGGGTGCCACGGTCTGCTCATCCCCGGGGGGTCCGGGCGCGTATCGCTGGATTCCGGGCCACAGGCCGATCACCCACACCAATGCCGCAGCGGTCAACACACCGCCCGCCATAGCGCCGAACGACGCCGCTAGGACGACGGTGACACCTGACCAGCGCTTCTCAGTAGCGGGCTCCTCGCAAGGCTCATCGGACTCCTGGTCGCCCGTGTACTCGCAGATGGGAAGCGGGCCCGTGACCACCCTGTACGCCGGGCTCACAGGGGGCTCGGTAGGCTGCTCGCGGTCTCTATCCTCGGGCTCTTGTTGAAGCATCGGCATTTCCTTCGCTGGTTCGTTCAGACATGCGGGTTCTTGTATCCCGGATGATATCAGCGATAAGCGTGCCGAAGAAACACCTCGCTCGCGCCTACACCCAGCCCAGCGCGCGCATCACCAGCGAAGCCCCGACGCCGACAGCCACCGTGGCGACCAGCGCGATCGCAAGCGCTGCGTCGGCTGTCCGCGAGACGGCGACTTCGCCGGCCGGTCGGTCTGGGGCTTCCTCGGCAGATGCGAGGAACATCGCCCGCACGATCCTGAAGTAGTAAGCCGCCGAGATGATGCTCGTGGCCACTCCAATCAACACGAGCCACGCCAGGCCAGCCTGAAGGCCGGTCTGGAACAGGTACAGCTTGCCGAAGAACCCGGCGAGCGGCGGTATGCCGATCAGTGAGACGAGCCACGTGAGCATCGCCCACGCGACCCAGGGGCGGCGGGTCGCAAGTCCGGTCATGTCTGCGACCGAATCGCCCTCCTCGGCGACTACGAGCATGATCGCGAGTGACGGGATCGAGTATGCGATCGCGTAGAAGATGGTGGCGAGGTAGCCTTCCTGCGCGCCTCCGAGAGCGACGGCCCCTGCGAGTCCGATCAGCAGGTAGCCGGTGTGTGCGACGCCGGAGTACGCCATCAGCCTGCGGGTGTCGGTCTGGCCAAGGGCCGAGAGGTTGCCAAGAAGCATTGAAGCGGCTGCGGCGAATGCGAGCACCAGCATGATCCCCGGGATTCCCTGGAACACTTGGACCAGGTGGATGAGAACCAGCACTCCGGCCATCTTGGGGACGGTGGAGACAAAGGCCACCGAGGCGGCCGGTGCGCCAGCGTACGAGTCCGGTGCCCAGAAGTGGAACGGCGCTGCGGAGAGTTTCGCGAACAAGCCGACCATCGTCAGGACCGCGGCGATGAGCCCGAGTGTGCCGGTGCCCGGCAGGGCCTCGGCGATCTGGCCGAAGTGGGTGGTGCCGGTCAGCCCGTAGAGGAACGACAAGCCGTAAAGCATTATCAGGCTAGTGAGCATCGAGAGCAGGAAGTACTTGAGTGCCCCCTCAAGGCCGTGGATATCGCGTCGGCGGTAGCCCATGAGCATGTAGGCCGGTATCGTCGCCAGCTCAAGCGCGATGAACATGGTGATCAGCTCGGTGGTGTGCGTCAGAAGGAGCGCGCCCGTCACGCTGAAAAGTGCCATCGCGACGGCTTCTCGGCTTCGCTCGCCCTGGTAGCCTCTCGACGACAGCCACAGCAGCCAGACAGCGGTGAGCAGTAGGATCGCCGCGCGCATGACGCTCGCAGTCGTACTCGAGGTCAGCAGTCCGCCGAAGATCGCCTCGCCCGGGGTTGCGAGCCACGCCGCTACAGCGGCACCGACGCACAGCCCCGCGCACAGGAGGGCCGTCGTGCGATCCTTGCCCGGCAGCATGTTGCCGAAGAGCGCGATCAGCGCGCCCACGGTTACGATGACCTCAGGGGCTATGAGCCAGTAGCCTGTCATCGACTAAACTCCCATGCCCGTAAGTATCGTCTGTACCGCCGGGGTCACATAGCGCAGAAGCAGCGACCAGAAGACTCCCAGCGCTACGATAAGCACCACAAGCGGCGCGAGCATCGCAATCTCGAAGACCGTCAGGTCGCGAATCTTGGCGACCGCACCCTTCGCCTCACCCATGACGGTGCGCTGGACCATCCACAGCATGTACGCTGCGGCTAGAAGCACTCCAACCGCCGAGATGATCACGAGGCCCGGCCACAGATCCGACCTCCACGCACCCAGAAGCGTCAGAAGCTCGCCGGGAAAGCCTGCCAGTCCCGGCAGGCCCAGCGACGCGATTGACGCAAACGCCAGTAGGCCGCCAGCGATGGGCGTCTGGCTCGAGAGACCGTTGATCTCCGAGATGACCCGAGTATGGGTGCGCTCGTAGACCATCCCGACCAGCATGAACATCATGCCCGTGATCAACCCGTGGGCGACCATGACGAACACGGCTCCGTCGAGACCCTCCTGGGTCCCCGATGCGATCCCGAGCATCACGAAGCCCATGTGCGAGACGCTGGAGTAGGCCACGAGCTTCTTCATGTCGGTCTGCGCGAATGCCACCGCCGCCCCGTACACGATGGAGACAGTCGCCAGGATACCCAGCGTCCACATCCAGAACTGCGATGCGGCCGCATCGGGCATTATCGGCAGGGAGATACGGATGAAGCCGTAGGTGCCCATCTTGAGCAGGATTCCCGCGAGCAGCACCGAGCCAGCGGTCGGCGCCTCGACGTGCGCATCAGGCAACCAAGTGTGCAGCGGGAAAACCGGCACCTTGACCGCGAAGCCAAGGAAGAAGGCTGCGAATATCCAGAACTGCAAGTTGTAGGAGAGCGCGGTGTCGGGGTTGGAGGCCAGTGCGGTGAGTTCGGCGATGTTGAAACTCCCCTGTGTGATGTAGAGCGCTATGATGCCCACGAGCATGAACACGGAGCCTGCGAGCGTGTAAAGGAAGAACTTGATCGCAGCGTACTCCCGCCGAGCGCCGCCCCAAATGGCGATCAGGAAGTACATCGGCACCAAGACGAGCTCCCAGAACAGATAGAAGAGCACGAAATCGAGCGCCGCGAAAACGCCGTTCATTCCAACAGCAAGAAGCTGGATCATCGTGAAGTAGAAGGCGGGTCGATGGTCGATCTTCCAGCTCACAAGGATGGCGAGTACCGTGAGAAGCGTTGACAGGGCGATAATCGGCATCGATATGCCGTCCACAGCCAAGTGGTACTCGATCCCGACCTGCGGGACCCACGGGACGCGCTCGACGAACTGGTAGCCGCCGTTCACGTCGAATATCGCCAGCGCCCAGGAGGCCAGTCCTAGCGTCGCCACGCTGAACACAAGTGCCACCACACGCGGAGCGGTGGGCCTGGTTCGAGGCATCAGCGCCGTTACGATGGCGCCGACCAGTGGCAAGAACACGATCAGCGAAAGCAATGGGACCACGGCTTTACCCCTTCACCACTACGAAGACTAGTAACAATACGACCGCGACAAGCGCGAGCTGTTGATAGGTCTGGATTCGGCCGCTCTGAATCGACCTTGCACGCTTGCCGAATGCCCAGATTGCGGCGGCAACGCCATTGACTCCACCGTCGACCGCGCGGTCATCGAACCTCCACGATACCCTAGCGACGGCATTCCAAGCCTTGGCGGCGCCATCGACCAGCCAGTCGATACGCGAGATGTCGAACACCGAGAGGCCCGAAGCCGCCCGCGTGAAGGGCCGCACCGCCAGGCGCTGGTACATCTCATCGAAGTACAGCTTCGCGACAAGCGCCGAGTAGACCGCGCCCAACCGGGCTTTCACCGCGCCGGTGTCGATCTCGCCGCCCTTTCGGCCGTAGGCCCACCAGCCAGCCGCAAGGCCCGCTACGGCAACCGCCGAGGAGACGGCAGCGACCACCAGGTCAGGCCAAGGAATCTTGTACCCGAGAAAATCCCCGAGTGTGGGGCCGAAGAAGCCGATCACCGCGGTGATTGCGGCCAAGACGCACATGGGTGCGAGCTTGCCGACTTTGGCCTCGTGTAACCCTTTCGCCTGAGGCTTGCGTGTGAAGACCCTGAACCAGAGGCGCGCCACGTAGAATGCGGTGATGAAGCCGGCGAACAGTGCTCCGGCAGCGGCTAGATAATGTCCGTCCTTCGTGAGCACGAGGATGATCTCGTCTTTGGACCAGAAGCCCGAGAACGGGAAGATGCC
>JAMDCK010000012.1 GCA_023488435.1 Actinomycetota bacterium | reverse complement strand
ATAGGCTCCCACCGCGTGTCATCCGCGAGGCGCAATCCGCAAGCGAAAGCCTTTCCGCACACGGGGGCCTTGCCAGCGGAACACACGAACTCGAGCAGCAGGCCGCCGTCGGCGAACCCGGCCACCAAGCCATCGGGGGTCTGCACGAGCTCACCGGGCCCAACGGGTGTCTCGGAGACGCTGGCTTCAAGGACATCGAGTGTGCGATCGCAGATACGCATCTTCGCGCGGGCACTCGCCGAAGAGGCGCGCACCATGCGCGAGGCGGTCTCGACGGTGATCTCGGGAGTGAGCCGCAGGTCGGCATCGGTGATCTTGGCCGCATAAGTCGCCCGGGAGGCGTCCTGCGGGATCCACTGGAGGTTTCCCGCCTCTATTTCGCCGAGGGTCTCGATGAGCGCCTCTGCACCAAGGACGGCCAGGTGAGCGGTAAGCTCGGAGACTGCGAGTCCACCGATAGGCATCGAGCGGATCGATGCCATGGGCCCGGTATCGAGTCCGGCTTCCATTTGCATGATCGTAACGCCGGCGATGGGGTCGCCTGCGAGAATCGCCCTATGGATCGGCGCTGCGCCCCGATAAGCGGGCAGCAACGAGGCATGGACGTTGATGCAGCCGTGCGGCGGAAGTGCCAGAACTTCGGGGGTGAGGATATGCCCGTAGGCTGCGACGCAGACAACGTCAGGATCGTACTCGGACAGAAGCTTCTGCGCCGACTCATCTCGCAGGGTGGACGGCTGGTGGACGGGTATCCCCGCCTCGAGCGCACATTCCTTGACGGGCGTGGGGGTCACCTTCTTTCCACGCGAACGCACGCGATCGGGTGCGGTGAAGACCGCAACGACATCGTGCGCTTCGACCAGAGCCTGAAGGGAGGGCACGGCAAAGTCAGGTGAGCCCATGAAGACCACACGCATACGTGCACCACTCCCCTCGTTATCGGCTGCCGTTATCAGCGAGAATGCGCTTGCGTCAACTCCATGTAGCGCTTGATGGCTGACTTGCGTTCCTCAGGCGTGGCTCTGTCCAGGATGATGATGCCATCCAGGTGGTCGATCTCGTGTTGGAGCAGGCGGGCCAGCAGTTCATCGGCCTCGATGCGAACGGGGTTGCCCCGCAGGTCGAGAGCCTCACAAGTCACGGCGACCGGTCGCTCGATGGGGATCTCAAGGCCCAGAAGCGACAGACACCCTTCATCGAACACCTCGGTCTGCTCGGAATGCCAGGTGATCACGGGGTTGCACAGTGCGACCAGCTCGTCGTCAAGGTCGTAGACGATCACGCGCTTCATCACGCCCACCTGGGTGGCGGCCAGTCCGATGCCAGGAGCCTCGTACATCGCGCGGGCCATCCTCTCGACCAGCTGCCTTAGGTCGGCCTCGGTGGCGGGATCGACCGGCTGCGCAACAAGCTTCAGGGCGGGACTCGGGTGTGACAGAATCTCCATCAGGGGTAGTGCCTTCCTATGCTGGTCAGACCGACTCTTCGCGTCGGGCGGATGATGTCATAATGCCGAATTTTCGCACAGCAAACAACCTGCCGAGAAGGCCGCGGCGACCCACATCAAAGCGCAGGGCGTCTCACACGATATCCTGGCAGTCGACGTCGACAGCCATCTTGACGCCCTTGTGCGCAGTGCTGCGAAGCGCCTCAGCGAGGAACCTCGGCAGATCGACGCCGAGCTCTGCTTTGACGAGGATGTACCATCGCCAGGCGCGTTGGATGCGAGCTACTGGGGCCGCACTCGGACCGAGGATGCGGACTCCCGCGGGGAGGTTCTGGCGCAGGCGGGCGGCCGTCGCCGTTGCAGCCTCGCGCACAGCCTGCTGGTCGGAGCCGGTGAGAAGCACACTGGCAAGGCGCCCATAAGGTGGGTACGAGAGCTCGCTTCGAGCGTCGCGCTCCTCGGCGAGGAAAGCGGCCCGGTCCTGGGCGGCGACCGCCTGGATCGCGGGGTGCTTGGGCTGGTAGGTCTGGATGACCACATGCCCGGTGGCGGCGCCCCTTCCGGCTCGGCCGGCAACCTGCTCGAGCAGCTGGTTGGTGCGCTCAGCGGCGCGGAAATCCGGGAGCTTCAAGATCGTGTCGGCATCCATGACGCCCACCAGCGTGACCTCAGGATAATCGAGTCCCTTGGCAACCATCTGCGTGCCGAGAAGAACTCCGGACTCAAGCGCCTCGAACTCTGCCAGGCAGCGGTCGTGCCCTCCCTTGCCCCGGGTGGTATCGGCGTCCATGCGGACTACAGGCAGATCGGGAAAGAGCAGCGCTAACTCCTGCTCCACCCGCTGCGTTCCGGCACCGAACTTGCGCAGGTAAGGGCTTGAGCACTCCGGACAGAGTGTGGGAACCGCCCGGCGGGACGCGCAGTGATGACACGCGAGCGAGGGGCCTAACTGGTGGAAGGTCATCGAGATCGAGCAGGAGTCGCATGTAGGCACGTGGCCACACTCGCGACACAGCAGGAATGACGCGAAACCGCGGCGGTTGAGTAGCAGGACCGCCTTGGCCTTCTCGGCAGCTACTTCGGCGAGTCTGGCAGTCATCGCGCGGGAGAACATCGAGCGATGCCCCACGGCGAACTCGGCAGTCATGTCGACCACGGTGACTGCGGGGCGAGCGCCACCGCCCACGCGTTCGGGAAGCAGGACGCGCTGGTAGTCGCCGGTTTCGGCACGATGCAGCGATTCCATCGACGGAGTTGCAGAGCCGAGTACGAGCGTCGCACCGGCGGCGGAAGCCATGCGCTCAGCGACCTCGCGCGCGTGATACCGCGGCGAGCTGCCCTGCTTGAAGGAGCTTTCGTGCTCCTCGTCGATGATAATCAGCCCCACATCGGCGATAGGTGCGAACAGCGCCGAACGGGCGCCGACCACGATGTCGGCCAGGCCCTCCCGGATCCGGTCCCACTCGTCGAGTCGCTCGCCCGCCGAAAGCCTGCTGTGCAGCACAGCGACCTTCTCGCCGAAGCGATCGCGGAAGCGCCCGACCGTCTGCGGCGTGAGTGAGATCTCGGGAACGAGCACGATCGCCTGGCGACCAGCGGCGCGCACCATGTCGATCGCGCGCATGTAGACCTCGGTCTTGCCCGAGCCGGTCACGCCCTCGATCAGCAGGGTGCCGCCCCCACCGGCGACCATTGCCTCGATCCGCTCGAGTGCTTCGAGCTGGCCCGCCGAAAGCAACTCGGGACGCAGCGCGGCGTACGTGCGCGCGTCGGGCCTGCGGAAGGTGCGGCGACTCTCGACCTCGACGACTCCAGCGCTCTCGAGGACGCGGATCGCGACCGTCGCGCCCGTACCAGCGATCTCCCGCAGCTCCGAGACGCCCATCGGTCCCGCCGAAAGGGCCTCCACGATCGCTTGCTGGACCGCGGCGCCTTTCCTCGGCAGGTAGTCGGCGACAGCCAAGGTGACCCAGCGCTCGGATGAGGCCCGCACTGCAGGCCGCCGAAGCGACCACTGCTCGCCCTCGGCACTCGGCGTCGACTCGAGCTTGACGGCCGAGCCCGGCGGCAGGAAGAGCCGCACGGCCTCGGAGAGCGGCGCTACGTACTCGGCGGCGATCCACTCGGCGAGGCGAGCAGCCGATGCGTCGAAGTACGCGTTGCCGAGTACGGCCAGCAGGTCCCGCGCATCTGGGTACTCGGTCGCAGTCGTGACATCCACGACCCAGCCGATTACCTTGCGGCCCGAAAACTCGACCACCACCGGACAGCCGATCGCAACGGCCCCGCTCATCGTCTGCGGTATGCGGTAATCGAATGCGGTGGCCAGCGCACGGGCAGGTACGTCGACGACGACGCGCGCGAAACGATCCTGCACCACAACGCGCTCCTCAGTCGTCGAGACCGGCCGCCTCGGCCAGCTCCTTGGCGCGATCGGTGCGCTCCCAGGTGAAGTCCCTGTCGGTGCGCCCAAAGTGCCCATAGGCAGCCGTCTTGCGGTAGATCGGCCTACGCAGATCCAAATCGCGGATGATTGCACCGGGGCGCAGGTCAAAGACCTTGTCGACGGCGGACTCGATCGCTCCGATCGACACCTTCTCAGTGCCGAAGGTCTCGACGAAGACCGAAAGCGGATGCGAGACGCCGATCGCGTATGCAAGCTGGATCTCGCATCTGTCGACCAGTCCGGCGGCCACGAGGTTCTTGGCGACCCACCTGGCCGCGTAAGCTGCCGAGCGATCGACCTTGGTGCAGTCCTTGCCCGAGAACGCGCCGCCGCCGTGACGTCCCATACCACCGTAAGTGTCGACGATGATCTTGCGACCGGTAAGTCCGGTATCCCCCATCGGGCCGCCGATAACGAAGCGCCCGGTCGGGTTCACGTAGATCTCGGCGTTATCGAAGGCGATGTCCTCGAGTTCGAGCACGGGCTTGATTACGTGCTCGATGAGGTCGGGCTTGAGAAGATCGTCGATGTCGACGCCGTCGGCGTGTTGTGTCGAGATTAGTATCTTGTCCACCGAGACAGGTTTGCCATCGAGATACCTGACGGTCACCTGGGTCTTGCCATCAGGACGCAGGTACGGCAGCACGCCGCCCTTGCGGACGGCCGTCAAGCGCTCGGCCAAGCGATGCGCGAGGTAGATCGGCATCGGCATGAGCTGCGACGTCTCGTTGCAGGCGTAGCCGAACATCATCCCCTGGTCGCCAGCGCCGATGAGATCGAGTGGATCGACCTGCATCCCATGCTGGACCTCGAAGGACTCGTCGACGCCCATCGCAATATCCGCGCTCTGTTCGTGGATGGTGGTTACGACTCCGCAGGTCTCGTGGTCGAAGCCGAATTTGGCACGCGTGTAACCTATGTCAGCGATGACCTCGCGAACGATTGAAGGCACATCCACATATGCGTGCGTGCGAATCTCGCCGGAAACTACCACGAGCCCGGTGGTGATGAGCGTCTCGCAGGCGACGCGCACGAATTCGGGGTTAGCAGCAACGCCCGTCGGCGAAACGAAGCCCGCTTCGGCCAACTCGGTCTCACGCTGAATGATGGCGTCGAGGATGGCGTCGGAAATCTGATCGCACATCTTGTCGGGATGGCCTTCAGTGACTGACTCCGAGGTGAACAGATAATCGCGTTCTGGCATGCGTCCTCCTTGTGGGCAACTACGATCGGACATCACTGGCCTACAGCATCGGGCGCGCAAAATGAAAACGCCCTCACCTGATAGGTAAGGGCCTCACGTGCCGACGATCGCGTCGAACGCTATTCCCTCATCTGTCAGGAATCAACCTGCCGAGAATTGGCACCGTGCGCCACTTTCGGCGCCGGTTGCCGGGGTGTCACCGGGCTCGGTCCCTCG
Source organism: Actinomycetota bacterium (assembly GCA_023488435.1). Lineage (NCBI taxonomy): Bacteria > Bacillati > Actinomycetota > Actinomycetota bacterium. The sequence goes on along the minus strand of JAMDCK010000012.1, from coordinate 21,949 downwards.
ACCCTCTGCGGCCGCATAGTGGCCGCCTCGAGATGAGAACAGGCATGACGATACCACGAAGTGCACGCTAAGTCACCATTGGATCGAGTCGACCCGTGCGCCTCGCCCTCTTAGGCGGTAATATGGATGCTCGTCCAAATATCCACACCCGCCGAGGAGATATCCAGTGTCAGAAACTGTACGCGTCAGGTTCGCTCCCAGCCCCACCGGCCACCTCCACATCGGTGGCGCTCGCACTGCGATATACAACTGGGCATTCGCCCGCCATCACGGAGGCAAGTTCGTGTTGCGCATCGATGACACCGACAAGGAGCGCTCCACCGACGAGAACACCCAAGCGATCCTCTCGGCGATGCGCTGGCTCGGCCTCGACTGGGATGAAGGCCCCGACGCTGGCGGCGAATGCGGTCCCTACTCACAGGCGTTGCGGGGCGAGATCTACGCCGAAGCTCTCGTCGTGCTTCAGTCGCGCGAGGCCGTCTACCCCTGCTTCTGCGAACCGGCCGTCCTTGAGGCCAAACGTGAGGCGGCAAGGGCCGCCGGAGGATACTCGGGCTACGACAGGACATGCAGGGGCATCGACCCGACCGTCGCCCAAGAGCAGGTCTCGCGCGGCGACGGGTTCGTCTGGCGGATCAAGACCCCAACGGATCGCACCGACATCACCATCGACGATGTGATCCGCGGCCAGGTCGTCTTCCCCATCCAGGCGATGGACGACTTCGTGCTCGTACGCAGTGACGGATCCCCCACATACATGTTCGCCACCGTCGTCGACGACTGGAAGATGGGCATCACCCACATCATCAGGGGCGATGATCACCTGTCCAACACTCCTCGGCAGGTCGTCGTGTTCGAGGCCCTAGGCGCACCGGTCCCCGCCTTCGCCCACATGGGGTTGATCTTCGGTGCCGACGGCAAGCGCCTTTCCAAGCGTCACGGCGCCACCAGCGTCGAGGCCTACCGCGACATGGGCTACCTGCCCGAAGCCCTCATGAACTACCTCGCACTTCTCGGCTGGTCGCTCGATGAGACCAATATCTTCGACCGCGCGACCTTGGTTGAGCGCTTCGATCTCTCGCGCGTCTCGAAGAACCCTGCGCTCTGGGACGTCCAGAAGCTGGAGTGGATGAACGGTGTTCACCTGCGCGAGATGCCCCCCGAAGGCTTCGTCGCACTCATCACGCCCCTGCTCGATGCAGCCGGGCTCCTGACTGCCGAGCAGGCCGCGTCGCGCCACGAGTGGCTGGTCGAGCTTGCCCCGCTAGTCGCCGAGCGCATCAAGACCCTTGACGAGGTCGTCGGCATGGTGGCCTTCTTCTTCACCGATGACCTCACCTTTGATGAGAAGTCGTTCGCAGCCACGCTCGCCAAGGAGGGCGCCGGCCGGGCACTAGCTGCAGTCCACGCAGCGCTTGCCGAGATCGACTTCACGGCCGAAGCCGTCGAGGCGGCCATGCGTGCGATACCTGCGCAACTCGAACTCAAGCCCAAGTTCGTCTTCCAGGCGACCCGGGTGGCTGTCACCGGATCGACCATCAGTCCCCCGCTGTTCGAGTCGATCGTTCTCATGGGCCGAGATACCGCGCTCAAGCGCCTCGAAGCCGCACGCAGCCTCGCTGCCGAGTAGCCCGGCGATAAACCCACGCTGAAAGTGTGTTCGCAGTTGACAGCGGCAGCCGAGGTTGGGTAGCATACGGACTCGCGCTGTGGACTGGGGTATGGTGTAACTGGCAACACGTCGGATTCTGGTTCCGAAGAGTCTAGGTTCGAGCCCTAGTACCCCAGCCAAAGCTGGCCCGTTCGTCTAGAGGCCTAGGACACCGCCCTCTCAAGGCGGAGGCACGGGTTCGAACCCCGTACGGGCTACCAGCATTCATTTTCGCGCCCCTAGCTGTTAGAATCGACTAAGAGTGGGTCGGGCGGTTGCGCGCGTCATCTTCGGCGCGTGAGGAAAGTCCGGACTCCATAGGGCAGGATGCCTGCTAACAGCAGGGCAGGGTGACCTGACGGAAAGTGCCACAGAAAAGAAGACTCCATCGCTGGTTTTCGGCGTTGGAAAAGCTGAAACGGTGCGGTAAGAGCGCACCAGCGTCGCGGTAACGCGGCGGCTTGGCAAACCCCATCCGGAGCAAGGGCATATAGGAGCGGTCAAGACCGGCCCGGTCGGCGCTCGGGTAGCCCGCTAGAGGCCGCAGGCGACTGCGGTCCCAGAGAAATGATCGTCCACGACAGAATCCGGCTTACAGACCCACTCTGCCTCGATTCCCAAGTGAAGGCGTCGACCGTATCCGGCCGGCGCTTTCACAGTCTTGATCGAACGGCGTCAAGCATGGATGTTCCCTCGACAGTGGACAGCCGGATGTACTCTCCCCCGGTAATGCGAGCGATCTCCAAAGCCCCGCTCACGACTTTAGGCCCACTTCCTGCGTCAAAGACAATGGTGTTGAGCTTCGCGGCCTTGATCTTGACCCCCACGGCCCGAGCGTCCTCGCTACCCAGCCCGCCGTTCAGTCCGACATTTGCGCGCCCATCGGTGAGTACGACGAGCCAAGGGATCACCTGGGGGTCACGTTTCATCTCGGCCTGAAGTAGTTCCAGCGATTTCAATAGACCTGCGGCCAACGGTGTTGCGCCTCCAGCAGGCATGTTTCGAAGCTTCAGTTGCGCCAGCTCCACGCTTGCAGTCGGGGCCATGACGATATCCGTGCCTTCGCCCCTGAAGGACACAAGGCCGACGCGATCCCGACGCTGATAGGCATCGACAAGCAGCCCCAAAGCCGCACCACGGGCCGCTTCCATTCTCTCTGTTGCACCCATAGAGCCGCTTGCGTCGACACACAGAACGATCGATGCTCCCGCCTTACGCTTCCTCACCTTCTTCATGACATCCGAAGGATCGATGTTGACCGCCAAACCACCGTCACGGGATTGCTGGTGAACAGCCGCCTCTCTGACGGTGGCGCCAAGAGCCATATCGACCGCGGTGGCACAACCCGCTTTGACCGACCTCACATGCTTGCCTCTGTGGTCATCGGAGACCGTCTGATGTCTCCTACCCGAGATGGAACGCCGCATGTCGTCGAGTTGCCTGTCGATCTTCGGTGCATCTGCACCTTGCCAGCCAGCCTGTTCGGCCGAAGAGGACAGGATTGTCTGCAGTGTTGTGTCGAGATCATCAGCCGTGGAATCATTACCACTGGTAGGACTTGGTGGACTGGCAATCTCATTCTGCTCGACACCCCCTAACAACGCCGAGGAAACCATGTCCTTCAGGCGACTTTGATCAGACGTCTGCTGCTCTACGGGTGACCTGGGAACTCTGTGCGCCAAGACCAACGGAGCGACCGTGATCAGATCCTCGACCTCGACCTGGTCCCTCGCATTCCATGCAGCCCATGCGCAAGCGGCCCTGGCCATGACGAGGTCCGAGCGATGCCCATCGACTCCAGCTTTCAGGCAGATGGAGACGATCATGCGCTTGACGTCCTCGGAGAGCATGACCGAGGAAAGTCGTGCGCGTGCGTGCTCGAGGCGTACCCGGAGCTCGTCCTCGTCGGCGACCCAGTCAGCAGAAAAGGTCTTCGCGTCCTCTTCGAATCGGCGTCTTCTGTCGAGGATCTCGACTCGTAAGGCGGGGTCACGGACACTCTTGACGTCGACACACAAGCCGAATCGATCCAACAGCTGTGGACGCAACTCGCCTTCCTCGGGATTCATAGTACCGACGAGAATGAAACGAGCGGGATGTTGAAACGATATTCCCTCACGCTCGACCGTATTGACGCCCATGGCAGCCACATCAAGAAGCGTGTCTACAAGATGATCATCAAGAAGGTTGACTTCGTCGACATAGAGTATCGACCGATTTGCGCGGGCCAGAATGCCCGGCTCGAATGTGCGCTCCCCAAACTTCAGTGCGTGCTCTAGGCACAATGTGCCGACCAGTCGGTCCTCTGTGATCGAAACGGGCAAATCCACGATCCAGGGCCTGCGTGTAGCGATAGGAGCTACTGGATCCAGCTCACGTGATCTGCACTCGATGCACCAAGAGCCAGAGTGGGAGGGGTCGCAGGAGAACCTGCAGTTCTCGACCACGTCCATCTCGGGAAGTACCGCAGCCAGTGCACGGACTATAGTGGACTTCGCTGTGCCCTTCTCGCCTCGAATGAGGACTCCGCCCACCCGCGGATCGATGGCGTTCAGGCAAAGTGCGGTCTTCAGCGTCTCTTGGCCCACAACAGCCGAGAACGGAAAAAGATGAGCGGTGCGCTCGGTCACATGGCCTCCAAAAAACGAACCTGACTACAATATACGGTAGTCAGGCTCCGAAATCCATCTATATTTCGTGGTACGGAGAGCTTGGTTACCCCGACTTCCACTGGAAGTTACCGCAGTTATCAGGAGTCGATTCATCTTTGTTGGGACATGTCGTGACGTAGACGCAATCATCACAGGTGAGAGTCGATTCAGCGCTGTCAGAAGACGACGAATCCGTAGAATCAGCATCGGGCGTGACGATCGTCAGGTCGTCTAGAACCGAGACAGGGTGGTGTAATTCGCGGGTTGCTTCTACAGGCGAGACATCGGCCTCGATAGCGAAATCATCGGAGACTTCCGAATCAACACCAAGAGGGTTACGAGGAGCCTCATGGTAATCCCCCATTATCACCGGCCGAGGAGGCAGGAAATCCTCGTCACGCAATGGCGGTGGGAATAGCGGATCACCATCGACGGAGGATTCCTCAAGAGGGTCGATCTCAATCGGCAAGACTTCTTCGGCAGTCAGCTGATCGCCGAGGATTTCGGGTTCATGTCGATCGGACTCGGTCGGGGCAGATGGCGATATCTCCTCTTGCTGGGACTCCCAAGGCCAGGGCTCTGGTGTGGCTGGCCCCACTGATGGGGGCGCCTGGATACCCTCGGATTCCAGTGTGTCCGCAGCTCTCTTGAGGGCTGCCGCCAGCGAAACATCAGCTTGTGCCGCCGCTTCGGATGGTTCGGGCGATGCGGGGATTTCGAGGGTGTCGGGTACTTCAAAGGTTTCGGGTGCTGCGGTCACATCTCCCTGTTCGGATACTTCCAGGCCGTCATCGGATTCGGGGCCTGCGGTCACTTCAGGCACGTCAGGTCCCTCGACGGGTTCGTCAATTTCGAGGGCCTCCATAGCAGCCTCGGCAACGATCTCATCTAGGGCCGCGTCCGACTCAGGGTAAGTGATCGGAGCCTCCCAAACCCCAGCATCCCCCTCGATTGGTGCGACTTGGGGCTGTGCCGGGATCACGAGGAGGACCGGAGTGGCGGCAGCGAAGTCTGCAATGAAGTAATCCAACTCAAGCGAATGCAACTCGGGTGTCACCACCAGCGCTGAAAGTCGCTCTAGTGCCGTCTCACGCGTCTCGAGCAGATCGGTCGTCAGGAGCCTGAGTTCACCCGAATTACGGTCGCGGCCTAGCAAGAAAAAGCTCATTGGTCGACCCTTCCCTCTCCGTATGAGCGCTCAATACTTTGGTATACCCCTACATGATACGACATGCCGGAGTGCATTTTGGGACATTATTGGCTCTATCGGACCTGCTGGTGACTTGCATCACAGAGTTTCAGATGAACGCATCTCTCTCATGGACTTGAGCTTCTCAATGTTGACGACATCCTTCTCAGGCGCCTCACCCGGCATCTCGGTGATCACCGATATGTCGCTATCGCCTAGCGCCACGAACATCGACTCAAAAGCTGAAACTCCCAGTTGTCCCTCGCCTATCCAGGCATGCCTGTCACGACGAGAGCCCCTCTCGAAGATCGCATCGTTGGCGTGGATGACCTTGATGCACCCCTCCCTGCACAGACTCTCCCACTCGCTCACATAGGTGCGCCAGGCCTGTGGCGTTGATAGATCGACTCCAAAGGCATGGGCGTGGCAGGTATCGAGGCACACGCCAACGGTCGCCTGCAGAGATTGCTCTAGTGAGTGAAAAACCAACCCGATGTCGTGAGGGCAGCACCCAAAGCCAGCCCCGGCACCAGCGGTGTTCTCGAGCAGCAAAACGACCTGATCGGGACTCAGCCCGGCGGCTTCATAGGCTTGTGCGATCCGTTCGGCTACTCGCTTTGCTGCAAGTTCAGGCTGGCCTGGAGTGTCATTGCCCAGATGGGTTACGACCCCATCGGCGCGTAAGATGGCGGCCCTAGTCAGTTCGTCAGCAAGGGCATGGACCGATTTGACGCCAGCCTCATCGTCGACAGTTGCGAGATTGATCAAGTACGAGGTGTGAGTGAACAGGGGTAGTCCATCAACGACCTGCGCCCTAGCCTGAGCGAACGCTGCACCAGCCGCCAGATCAGGGGGTGGCGCAGACCATCGGCGGGGGCTCTTGGCGAAGATCTGGATGGACTCGCAGCCCACCTTCTCGGCATAATCAAGGGTGTTGACGTAACCTTGTGACACTGACAAGTGTGCGCCGATACGCATGGACTTCCTTTCGGTTGTCGTTGACTGGACCCAATATACCAATGCCTGAAGACGCACGACACCCCGATCGCACCTGGGGCGATCGCGCAATCCTCCACGTCGACCTCGACGCATTCTTCGCTGCAGTAGAGCAGCTGGACCATCCAGAGTATCGCGGCCGCGCGGTCATAGTGGGCGGTTCGCCGGAGGGCCGAGGAGTCGTCTCCACAGCCTCATATGAAGCGAGACGATACGGGATCCGCTCTGCGATGCCCGCTGCGCGCGCTGCGAAATTGGCGCCGCAAGACGCGGTCTGGGTACGCCCCAGGATGGGTCGATACCAAGAGCTCTCGAAGATGGTGTTTGAGGTCTTCGAGCGCGCCACGCCCCACGTCGAGCCTGTCTCGATCGATGAAGCCTTCCTCGACATCACGCCTGGTAAGTACGGCGACGATGACCCAGTCGCAACCGCCTTTCGGATCGCCGATGAGGTCGCCGCCCTAGGAATCACATGCTCTGCGGGACTAGGGACATCAAGAACGGTTGCTAAGATCGCATCTGAGCGCCAGAAACCGCAGGGCATCACAATCGTATATCCCGGCGACGAACGTGCCTTCTTGGCGCCGTTGCCTATCGAGGTCATGAGCGGAATCGGCCCAGTCTCCGCTTCGAGGCTCAAATCGATGGGGGTGCTCACCCTTGCGGATCTAGCTCAGCTCGACCCTGCGACCTCACGTGAGCTCCTCGGCTCGAGCGGAAGTGTTCTCGTGGAGCGCGCAAGGGGGATCGACGGTCGGTCGATTGCCGGCGGACCCAAGCGAGCTTCGATATCGAGTGAGAAGACGTTCGCCAGCGACATAAGGGAGCCCGATAGTGTCCGAAAGGCTGTCGATCTGCTCTCGACCAAGGTGGCACGCAGAATACGTCGACGCGGGGTTGCTGCCACGAAGGTCCACTTGAAGGTACGGTTCTCCGATTTCACCACACGCACCATGCAGCAGGCTCTGAGTGCTCCGACCAATGATGAACGCAAGATTGCGAGCGTGGTCATGGAGTCGGTGGCCAAAATATGGACACCGGGAGTGGGAATCAGGTTACTTGGAGTCGGGGTGTCTGGCCTAAGCGAGAAAGGCCAACAGATGGACCTGTTCCAGTCTACGACCGACGACCCTCTCCGCCCAAGAGAGAGCACGTCAGACCAACTATTGATGAGCATAGACGCTGTGAACAAGCGCTTCGGCGAGGGTTCACTCCGACGCGGGACCACAAAGGTGGAAGACATCGCCGAAGACTCCTCAGACTGATACCGAGGAACGCACGCGTGAGTGGGTCCCGCTCTCCCTGACCAGGAGTGCACCTCTATCGATCGCATCGATGAAAGCATCGACCACTTCGGGGTCGAATTGGCTTCCTCGGCCACGGAGCAGCTCCAAGCGAGCACTGCCGACTCGCATAGCACTGCGGTACGGCCTATCTGATGTCATGGCGTCGAAGGCGTCGGCCACGGCCAGAACCCTTGCCAGTCGTGGGATGTGGTCGGCCGACAGTCCATCAGGATATCCTTCCCCATTCCAGTGCTCGTGATGGTGCCGGATGAGCGGTACAAGCTCCTTGAGGAATGGGATGGACTCCACTATCTCCGCACCAGCGGAGCTATGGTTGGCAATCAACGCCTTCTCGGTCTCGGAAAGCTTGGCTGGCTTGAGCAGGATGCTTTCCGGAACGCCGATCTTTCCGATGTCGTGCAGTAGCGCCGCGCGCTCAAGTAGCTCAAGTTCGGTTTCATCCAGTTTGAGATGAGTTCCGACGACCCGTACATACGCCGAAACACCGAGGCTGTGACTCGCCGTCTGACTGTCTTTGGCATCGACGGCCACCGTCAGGGCCTGTAGTGTTCCTAAAGAGTGTTCTTCGAGCTGGGAGAAGGACGACTCCAGGCGACTGTTCACCTCGGCGACCTGTTCCTCGGTCTCACTGAGTTCTTGAGCTATGGATCTCACCATCTGGAGCTGAACAAGATAGGCAGTCCCGGATCCGAGAGCGATGAACCCCCAAAGGAGTGCCAGCGAAAGCATTATCTCCTGCCTGATAGGTTCAAAGTGCTGGTATATCTCGAATATCCCGGTGATTTCACCGGTGTCAGGGTCGTTCACAGGGGCATAGACCTCGAGTAGCGAGCCAGCGTACTCGAACTGCTCGATGTTCGCAGGCTGGGCCTCGTGGATGATCTCTGCGGCTGTCACGCCAGTCATCGCACGAGCGACCTCTGGGTCATCGGCAAACGCCTGGCCCACGCGGTCCTCAGGATCCGATGAGTAGATGAGAGTGCCTTCGGCGTTCCAGAGTTTGACAGCGAACACTCCTGCGCCGCGAAGGTGACGATCGAGCATCGATTCGATGCGCTCTTGCTGCTCGACAGTCAGCGCAGTTGGGAATGGCCCGTATCCAAGGTGATGGAGGATGGCACCGGAGGCCAGTGTCTCTGCGGTCAAAGTCGCATTCCGTAGATAGAGTTCCTGGACCCGCCACGTCAAGGCAGCGCCAAGAGCCCCGAACAGCACCATCATCACAAGGAGAGAACGTATGCTGAATTTTTTCACGAACCTTGTGTCGGCCAAACCCTACTCACTTTCCCGATGGGAATCGTTAGATTGAGCTAGCTGAAGCTTGAATCGCCGGAGATCACTGTTGGGTGACATACACGGCGCGTGCAACGCCCGATCCGATCACTTGAACTTTTCCGTCGACAGAAACCGTGACGGGGCCATCGAATGGCGCAATCTCAGTAACGACCACCTGGGCGCCGGGATACATTCCGAGGGCGCCGAGGTGCGACAGCAGCTCCTCGTCATCCTCCTCAACACGCGAAACCTGCAGCTTGGAACCCACGCCGTACTCCGAGAGAAGTCTCGCTTCCACCAGATTGATAGTGCCGGATGCGCTCGGGATGGGGTGCCCGTGAGGGCATGCGTCAGGACTATCGAGGTATTTCTCGAGCCTTTCAAGTACTTTGGGGGACAGTGCGTGCTCAAGCCTACAAGCCTCTTCGTGTGCCTCGTCCCACGGCAGGCCCAGTATGTCGACCAGGAAACGCTCCGAAATGCGATGGCGGCGGATGATGTCGAGGGCAAGCTTCAGTCCCTCGCTAGTGAGAACTACCTCACTACCCGAACGAGTAATCAGCCCTCTGGACTCCAAGCGTTTGAGAGTGGCCGTCACTGTCGGACCTGAGACCTTGACTGCTTCGGCGATCATAGTGGGCCTGACCGGACCTCGTTCCGAGATCTTATAGATTGCCTCGAGGTACTCTTCAAGCGTATAGGTAGACACTGGCGTGGCCTTTCCTGGCAGCACTCAGCCTTGTCCCGAGAATGAATTAGCTTAGGAGATTCTAACAAGTTTGCAGTGCGTAAGCTACGGGCGATCCTTCTGAAATGCGCCGATCTGCGGCAGTCCATTCGTCAATACATATTCGCCGCTAATCATCACAATTCTACCGTTTGGAAACTATGGTTGAATTTTGCAAAATTGCTATTGACGTCCCGACCGCTAACCCATAAAGTGGGTCTTGCCCCAAGAAGTCGGATTCAAAAAGTGAGGAAAAGCAGCGTACCAGTAGCTGCCGGCGGAGGGCCGCGAGTGCGAGCACAGCGTGAGTTGGTTCGCAGGAATGGTCAGCCAAAGGTAAGAAACGGAAAGTTGTGGAGTACTTACTCGGAGGACGAGGTTTCTTGGGGCGTCTCTTTTTTCATGGCATTTGTGCCGAACACCCAGGATCCCGCTCCCCTGACGCTATCGTCCCTTGCCGCGGTAGACAATCTTGGCGATGGGTGACTCCCAGACTGCAACCTCTTTCACCGCGACTCCTAGCCCAACACTGCGCTCAAGAGACTCAAAGATCACCATCGCGAGATTCTCGGCAGTTGGGTTGAGTGCGTCGAACGGTGGAACGTCGTTTAGGTTGACGTGGTCGAAAGGTTCTAGAACTGCAGCCAGATCCGCCTTGAGGGTCTTGAAGTCATAGACGATGCCGATTTCATCAAGCTCAGCGCCGCTCACAGTGACCTCGATATCCCAAGTGTGCCCGTGTAAATTACTGCACTCGCCTGGGTAGCCCTTCAACGTGTGGGCTGCGTCGAAATGCGATTTGATGGTCAGCTCGAACATTCTCTTCCCTTTCTATTCAGAACAACGTCTGAGGTTGGTCGAACACAACAGGGTAAGGGGCGTTGCCGACCATGCCTTTGGCGTCCATTGCCGCATTGGCCAGTGCATCTGCTTGGGTGTTTTTGGCCCTAGGAATGTGGTCGACCCGAAAACTTTGAAACCTACCCAAGAGTGAACGGGTCTGCTCGAACAGTGGTTTCAGGCCAGGATTCTTGACCCTGTACCGCCCACTAAGCTGCATCACGATGAGCTCGCTGTCGCACTCTATGGTGATGTCATCGACACCTGCGTTGAGTGCGACCTGTATGCCCCATAGCAGCGCCTCGTACTCTGCGACATTGTTCGTCGCGTCACCCAAGAATCGACCGCCCTCAAGGATCGGGGCTCCCGATGGGTCGATTAGCACGAATCCGGCTCCCGCGGGGCCCGGATTGCCCCTCGAACCCCCATCTGAGCGGAGTATCGCCCTACTCAACTTCCGCTCCCGGTAAATCCACGACAAGCATCCTTCTGCATGCAGGGCAAGTGGCTAATGCAGGGCCCTTGTGCAGCTTCTCGGTTTCCTCGGCGGGTAGCTGCATCCTGCACGCGGTACAGCTCTTACCGTCCAGATGGCCAATCGCCACCCCACCTTTCGCCTTGGCGATCTCGTCATAGCGAGTCAACATGTCGGAGGGCAAGCTAGCTGCGATGCGATTGCGCTGGGCGGTCATACGTGCGATCTCGTCTTGCATCTTGCTGCCAACCTCGATGAACTGGGCCTTCTGGTCTTCTTCTTGTTTTGCTAGCTGATCGAGGGCTTTGGTGATCACCGCCGTTTGCGCTGTCGCCTTCTCGGCCTTTTGCATCAAAGTGACCTCTTCGACCTCCAGCTTGTCACGTCGCCTCTTGAGCGAGTCCATCTCACGCGTGATGGCGACAAGCTCCTTTGGGTTGGTGACCGATCCGGACATCACCTTGGTTTGCTCGGTGTCGATACGAGAACCCAGACTGCGACACTCATCATCAAGGCGGGAGATGTCTCGCTCTAGCCGAGATGACAGTAGCTTGGCTTTCTCCAGAAGCGAATCGACCTCGACCCGTTTCTTGCGCGTCTGTAGGATTGCACGCTTCTCGGGCATGTCTTCAAGTCGCTTGGTCAAGCGCATGATGCTTGAGTCCAGTTCTTGGAGCTCCAGGAGCTGCTTGGCTGTTTCCTGTAAATCAGCTTGCGTCAAGGCAACCACCATCTCCTAGTCGGTGAATCAACAGTTACACTCTTGCTATCAAGGCCTGGCGTATTGCGAATGGCTCCCGCCAAAACCGGCACCAATGGCCACTCGCTCACGTCGTGTCCGACCTCGATCACGCAGACGCCTTGGGCCACGGCTTCCAGCGCGTCATGATACCGCACCTCGCCGGCGATAAGAACATCGGCGGCGACCGCAATCGCGTCAGGTAGCAACGCACCCGCAGATCCGCTAGCGGTGGCGACTCTGGTGACTCGCGAACCTTTCTTGCCCCAAACGCGAGGAGTGCAATCCATCCGGGACGCAACGTCCGCGGCAAGGTCCTCTAGTTTGACTGGCTCAACCGTACATATCCGTCCAAGACGAGCGCTCCCGCGAGCAATCTTTACCGGGGTCACGACGACGAGTGGCTCCTCGTAGGGATGGGCCTCGACGATGCGGGCGACAACCCAATCCGCACGAGTTGGATCGCACACCGCCTCTATCCTCTCCTCGGGCACCCTGGAGGGCTTCGCAATGGTGCCGATGCAAGGGGACGCACCTGCAAGCGGCAAGAAACGGCCAGTGCCCTCGGCGGTGAAGGAGCAACCTTCGTACTCGCCTATCCTTCCGGCTCCTGCCTCCGTCATTGCCGCGCGCACTGTGTCGGCAGCTTCGCTCGGCACGAACACCGAGATGTGCGCCAGCGACTGCATCGAGCGCTCTAGCGGCTCACCCGACGGCAAGCCAAGTGTGGCGCCCAGCGCTCCGGCTCCGGCCGGTGCGCGATCGAGGTTGGTGTGGGCGGCGATGAGCGAGACGCCGTGGCGGGCGGCTTCCCATGCGATACCTCGAGAGCCTGGGGCAGCAATCGGAGTCTGTGGCTCCAGAAAGGCGGGATGATGGGTGGCTACGACGTTGGCGCCTGCAGCAAGGGTGGCCGCAATCGCCTCGGCAGTTGGGTCGAGCGTGACGAAGACACCGGTGACGGTGGCGCAGGGATCTCCGCAGATCAACCCGAACTTGTCCCAAGGTTCGGCCCAGTGGGATGGAAAGCTTTCATGGATGGCCTCGACGATTCGACGCACCTCTACAGGGCTCATAACTCCACCTTCCGCCACTGTCCTTGGCCATCGGGGCAAAAAAGCGAAGTGTAACCAACTGAGGCCGCCAAAGCGTAGGCCTGCTCGAGCGAGTGCCCGACATCTGCGGGCGCGTGCGCATCGGAGCCGACTGTGACTTGTACGCCAGCAGCGAAGAACGCTTCCAGCAGCTGAGGGGCCGGATACATCTCTCCGACGGGCTTTCTGAGGCCCGCAGTGCTGATCTCGATCGCAGTCGCCGATGATGCAGCAGCAGCTGCGGCCTGTGCGTACATCGCGCTCGTGTCCCCGGAGGGCCTGTGGCCGAACTTCTTCGGCAGATCGGGGTGTGCCATCACGTCGAAGATGCCGCTTGCGGTAGCTTGTGACCACTGGTCGAAGTACTTGGCATAGACGGCGTCGACATCTTGGTCGCTCCATCGGCCGATTTCGGCAGGGTCATCGAAAGCCCAATCACCTAGGAAGTGCACGGAGCCCATGACTACCTGGACGCCGAGTGCTCTGGCACTGTCGAGCATGGCAAGGGTGTGCTCTTCATCGCCGGGCAGCCAGTCGACCTCGATGCCGAGAACGACCTTCACGTCCGTGGTCACTGCCGCAAGCGTGAGGATTTCCTCGGCATAGACGGCGAGATCATCTGGGTGAAGGCTGAGTCGGCGCATCGGATCGAGGTGCTGGGGCAAAGGCAGGTGCTCGGTGAAGACCAGGGTTGAAATCGAGCGTTGCCGTGCGGCCTCGATGTACTCGATCGCCTCCCCGCTCGCATGGCCGCAACGTGCGGTATGCACGTGACAGTCGATCAGCTCCGGCAACGCGCAACACCTCCAGCCACTACCCGGTCGTCCTGATAGCATACGACAGCCTGTCCATAAGCGACAGCGAAAGTCGGTTGGTCGAACTCGATCATGATTCCGTCTTCGGTCCGCCGTGCGGTCGCGGGGACCGGATCCATGCGATATCGCGTCTGGACCTGGACCTTGGCAGTATCCTTGGGTAGCAGCCACACCGGCTCTCCCAGATACACCTCGGGCCGAAGGAGTTCGGACTTGGGGCCTACCACCAAGGTATTCGATGACGCGTTGATGGCTAGGACGTAGAGCGGACTCGCCGAAGCTATGCCAAGCCCCTTCCTTTGGCCCACGGTGTAGAGCGGAAGTCCGCGATGGACGCCTAGTTGCTTTCCTCGGCCGTCGACGATCGGACCCGGGCAAACGGATCCTGGGACCCTTTCCTGCACGAATCGACTGATCCCCTGCCGCTCGACGAAGCAGATTTCTTGCGAATCGGCTCGACTCGCTGTCGGAAGTCCCAGCGAGGCTGCCTTCGCGCGCACGTCTACCTTCGCCATGTCGCCAAGTGGGAAAGCAACATGCTCTAAGGCTGGCGACTGTAACTGGTAAAGGAAGTACGACTGATCCTTGGTTCGATCGACCCCCCGCTCAACCCAGCAGCCACCCTCATCGCGGACGATCTGAGCGTAGTGTCCGGTAACAAGGGTGTCGGCCCCTTGAGCCATCACCCGCGCAAGCAAGTCGGAGAACTTGACGCGGCCGTTGCAGGCTATGCACGGATTCGGGGTATTTCCAGCTGCATATTCGCTTACGAAAGGCTGGATGACCTCTTGTTCAAAGACGTCGCGAAAATCCAGTGTGTAGTGCGGGATACCAAGGGAGTCACAGACTCTTTTCGCCGAATAGACCGCATCGGTGCCGCAGCATTGGCCCACGCCGTCACCGCTGGGAAGCAGCTGCATGGTGACTCCAGTGACTTCATGTCCAGCCTCGACCATCAATGCAGCGGCCACAGATGAGTCGACGCCGCCGCTCATGGCCACGAAAACGCGCATCCGCGAGCCTACTTTGTGACGTCGCAGGCGTCTTCGCTTTCGATCGCGTGCGGGTCGAAGTTCGGATCATCGTGCTCAAGGCCCCCCGAGATCGCCTCGCGTCCGTTGCGAACAAGGTAGTCGTCGACTGCGCTCTTGAGGCCGTCGGTAGCCAGCACGCTACAGTGCATTTTGGCGGCTGGAAGACCGCCTAGTTCCTCGGCTACTTGCTTCTTGGTTATCGAAACGGCCTGCTCAAGGGTCATGCCGCGGGCCATCTCGGTCACGATCGAAGAAGTCGCGATCGCCGCACCGCAACCCAGGGTCTGGAAGCGTATATCCTCTATACGGTCGTCGTCGACTTTGATCGTAATCCTCATCATGTCGCCACAGACGGGATTGCCTACCTCGCCGACACCGTCGGGCGAATCGAGGACGCCGACGTTGCGCGGGTTGTTGAAGTGATCCATCACTTTATCGCTGTAGAGCACATCTTCTCCAATCGGGAATGAATCAAAACGGGTCGACCTCAGCGTGCGGTAGCTCCGAACATCTTCGTGTAGACCGGGGACATCTCTCTGAGCCTGGAAACAATCGGCGGGAATACCTCCAAGAATCGATCCACATCTTCGTCCGTGGAGTACCTGCCGAATGAAATACGAAGCGATCCGTGGGCGATCTCGGGGGGACATCCGATCGATAACAAGACGTGACTGGCGGCCAGCGAGCCGCTGCTGCACGCGGACCCTGTGGAGACTGCGATTCCCTTTCCGTCGAGCTGCAAAAGCATCGCCTCGCCCTCCACGCCCTTGATGAGCAGGCTCGCGATGTTAGGAAGCTTGTGCGGAGCGTCGGCGGTGAGTACGGTGTTCTCTATGTTGTCCAGCACGCCTCGAACCAAACGATCCCGCAAGGCCTCAAGGCGCGGTGACTCGACACGCACCTCATCCTGCATGATTTCGAGAGCGGCCGCGAATCCGACTGCCCCAGCGACATTCTGTGTGCCGCTGCGCTTCCCGAACTCCTGGCCACCGCCCTTGATGAACGGCTCGAAGGGGGTGCCCCTCTTGAGATACATGGCACCAATGCCTTTTGGAGCGTAGATCTTGTGGCCAGAAAAGCTGGCTGCATCCACCCCAAGCTCACTTGTGTCGAATGGGATCTTGCCCAGAGTCTGGGCGGCATCGGTGTGAATCAAAGCACCGCGGGCGTGTGCGGCAACCGCCAGCTCCTTGATCGGCTGCACAGATCCGATCTCGTTGTTGCCATGCATCACCGAGACAAGCGCCGTATCGTCACGCAGAACCTCACGAAGTGCCTCCACCGAGATCACACCGTTAGTGTCGGGCTGAATGTGAGTGATTTCGAAGCCCTGCTTCTCCAGAACGCGGGCGGGCTCGAGGACCGCATGGTGCTCGAACGCGGAGACGATGACGTGCCTGCGATCTTTACGCATCCTGGCCATGATGCCGAGGAGGGCGGCGTTGTCCGCTTCTGTTCCCGATCCGGTGAAGATGACTTCGTTGGCACTTGAAGCGCCGATGGCGGCAGCTACTCGCTCCCGCGCATCCTCTAGGGCCCTGTATGCTTCCCGACCAAGCGCGTACATCGAGTTCGGGTTCCCGAAGTGAGTTGTGTAGTACGGCAACATCGCCTCGACGACCCGCGGGTCGACAGGTGTGGTCGCTGCATAATCGAAATAAACGGAGTTATCCTGCTCGCTCAACTCTACCTCCATCGGATCCGTTTCGATGAACAAGATCGAACTGGCTTTGCTCAAGGACAAGATCGCTCAAGGTTGTGCCAGAGAACACATCTCTTAGGGCATCAGTCGCCCGATTCCAGACCACAGAAGCTGCACAGGCTCCGGTTCGCCCACAAACGGCTCCCCTTCCTGAGTCACAAAGCTTTGCAACAAGCGGGCCTTCTAGCGCCTCGACAACGTCGAGCACGGTCACTTGGGATTCGTCGACCGCGAGTATGAATCCACCGTGAGCGCCTCTTCGTGCGGAGACCAGTCCTGCACGCCTTAGAGCAACTAGGAGCTGCTCTAGGAACTTCATCGGAATCTTCTGACTCTCAGAGATGCTTCGGGCACTGACAGGGTTGCCTCCAGCCGAGGCAATCTCTATCATTGCGAGCAGTCCGTACTCGCTTTTCGCGGTTAGTCGCATCCATCCATCCGTCGCAGTAATCCTGACCAGATAAGTATGATATCGGAAGAATACGCCCGCGAACCCAAAGTGTCAAGGGACGAACCCCTGCCCAAACGACCGTGAGTCATTCGGCCGGTCGTCACTCCCCTCACTCCGCTATAAGGCCCAAACATGCCGCTCATCGAATGAGTCCACATTTCCCTTGTACGGCCCAGGGCTGACGTGATAGGTTATGCATCCGCCTCAAAAGGGCTCCATGAGTCGCTGGTCCACGGTTGATAGCCACAGGGTGGTGAGAACCCGCTGGATTCGAAAGAGAAGGCCCCTCGTCCGGAAAAGACGGGGGGCACTCTCATAATTTGGGTCTCGGCTTCGCCCAAACCTGCTAGATACCAGCGTACAGGTAGCTCACGGGCTGCGAAGCACTAGCCCACGGCTTTGAGCAGATTAGCCATCTCGATCGCCGACATTGCGGCGTCCCAGCCCTTGTTGCCAGCCTTGGTCCCTGCACGCTCCACAGCCTGCTCAATGGTGTCAGCGGTAATCAATCCGAAGATAACTGGAACCTGGGAGTCGAGCGTGATCCTGGCGACACCCTTGCTTGCCTCGGCAGCTACGTACTCGAAGTGTGGCGTGCCGCCGCGGATGATGACGCCAAGCGTGATCACTGCATCGTAGCGCCCGGAATCAGCCATCTTGCGGGCGACCAAAGGAATCTCGAAGGCTCCCGGGACCCATGCGACATCGACGTCGTCGAGATCGACTCCGTGCCTCGCAAGGGCGTCCGTAGCCCCGCCGAGCAGCCGAGACGAGAGCAGCTCATTGAACCTGCTGACAACGATGCCGAACTTCAGTGAACTGCCGATCAAATCACCCTCGAACGTCTTCATCTGACACGCTCCTCTCCTGGGCCTGGCTCTCGCCAAGCTGTAGACGATGATTCAGCTTCTCTTTCTTGGTCTTCAGATATGCGATGTTCTGCGAACACGTGGGCATCTCCAGCGAGACCTGCTCCACGATAGTCAGTCCATAGCCCTCGAGTCCCACAACCTTGGTAGGATTGTTCGTCATCAGTCGCATCGAAGTGAGTCCTAGGTCCGCAAGTATCTGCGCACCGATCCCGTAGTCCCTAAGATCGGGCAAGAATCCAAGCCGAGCATTCGCTTCAACTGTGTCGCAGCCCTGTTCCTGTAGCTCGTAGGCTGCGAGTTTTGCGGCAAGCCCTATTCCCCTGCCTTCGTGGCCGACTATGTAGAGGATCACGCCTTCGCCGACCTCCTGCACCCGGCGCATCGCCTCTTCTAGCTGGGCACCGCAATCACAGCGCAGTGAGCCGAAGATGTCGCCAGTCAAGCACTCTGAGTGGACGCGCACCAACACGCCGGACTTTCCAGCTGGTGAGCCAGCCACAAGCGCCATCTGCACCGAATCATCCACGGTCGAGTTGTACCCGTAGAGCACGAAATCGCCGAAGCGCGTCGGCATCTTGACTTCGGCGACACGTTCTACGAGTCTCTCGGTCTTGCGTCGGTGGCGGATGAGATCGGCGACGGTCACGATGAGCAGTCCGTGCTCCTCGGCGAATCGCTCGAGCTCGGGCCTTCGCGCCATCGTACCGTCGGCATTCATGATCTCGCAGATCACAGCGGCGGGCGTCAATCCCGCTAATCGCGCGAGGTCTACCGAGGCTTCGGTGTGGCCGGCACGCTCAAGCACGCCGCCATCCCTGGCCCTCAGAGGCAACACGTGTCCCGGCATGCTGATGTCTTGCGGGCCAGCCCCAGGGTCGATGGCCACGGCCACAGTGGTCGCGCGATCATGGGCCGAGATGCCGGTAGTCACGTTGGCCCGAGCTCCAATCGACACGTGGAATGCAGTGTCGTGCGCCGAGGTGTTGTCCCTGGTCATCGGTGGGATCTTGAGCTCATCGAGACGCTCGCCTGTCATCGGCATGCAGATGAGTCCCCGGCCGTGTGTGGCCATGAAGTTGATATCCTCAGGCCTGACTTTCGACGCTGCGATCACAAGGTCGCCCTCGTTCTCGCGACACTGGTCATCGACGACTATGATCATGCGCCCAGCCGAGATCTGCTCGATGGCCTCAGGGATGGTCGCGAACAGTGAGTTTGGCGCCGAAGAGCTATCCACTCCCGTCACCTGCCCTCTGTGAAGTCCCTGAGCAGGTCAGCCAGTCCCCTGCGTCCAGGACGGTCCGAGGTCTCATCCACGCCCATGTACTGCCCCACGAACCTCTTGACGTACTTCGCGAGCATATCAACCTCTAGGTTGACGGCTGAGCCGATTGCCTTGTCTTTTAGAGTCGTCAACTGCTCTGTGTGCGGGATGACAGCGCAAGCGAAACTGTCGTCTCGGATGTCGGCGACCGTCAGCGAGATGCCATCGATGGCTATCGAGCCCTTGGGAACCACGAATTCCATCAGCTCCCTGGAAGCCGAGAACTGATAGATGGTCGAGTTGCCCGCCGAATGACGCATCAGAAGCGATCCGATGCCGTCGACGTGCCCCGAAACAAGGTGCCCGCCGAATCGATCCGAGAACCGCAGCGCCCGCTCCAGGTTCACCTTGCTGCCCTGGCGAAGGTCTCTGAGTGTTGTCAGATTGACCGTTTCCTCGCTGACATCGGCGAGGAAGGCTCCGCGGATGAACTTCACAATCGTCAGGCAAACGCCATCCACGGCAATCGAGTCGCCGATCGCCATATCCCTACCGAACTCGGGCGCATAGACCTCTAGGTGCATCCCGCCGGACGCACGGTGCACCCGTGTGATGATGCCTTCAGATTCAATCAATCCCGTGAACATCTTCCAACCTCTCTGCCAAACTACAGATCAACCCTCGCTCGAACCATCGGCACAAGGCCGCCAAATCGTGACGACGTCTTCGAAAAACACACTCGACTCCACCGGCCTCATCCTGAGCGAAAGTCTATTTGGCTCGCAACCGCTCTCGCCAGTGAACAGCGAGGGGGCATGAGCTCCCAGGACTCCGCCAGCTTGGATAACAACCAGCTCATCTATCATATCCGCATCCCAAAGCGAGGAGAACAGCCGCGGCCCCGCCTCCACAAGCAGGCTGCAGATTCCTGCCTCGCCGAGAGCCTCGATAGCGCCCTTGACTCCATCGCCATCAGGGTAACGCAAGATCCTCACGTGCTCGGGCAAGTGCGGGTCTGGAGCCGTCTGCTCCAGAAGTGCCGTCACTAGGCCAAGGCCATCATCCAGCATGGCTACTTGTGGGATTGCCCTCCTGCCGAGGATGGCCCGGACTGGCTGACGTTCGCAGGGAGCACCGTCGGCATCGCGGACGGTGAGTACTGGGTCATCGATAAGTGCAGTCGCGGCACCGACCAGAACTGCATCGGCCCTTTCCCGCAAAGCCATGGTTATCCGCCTGCCCCCTTCGGCAGTTATCGCGCATCTTATCCCCACAGCCGACGTGGGCTTACCGTCGATCGACAGCGCTACCTTCACGCGAACGAAGGGTCTGACGTGCTCCAGATGGTGTAGCCACTCCTCATTGAGTGACCGGAACGGCGACGGGTCCTCAATGAACGACACTGCGACGCCGGATGCGGCAAGTACGCTCGCTCCGCCGGCAGCGACAGGATTGGGGTCGGGCATGCCGATCACGACGGCTGTGACCCCAGCGTCAACTAGGGCTGCAGCGCATGAAGGAGTGCGGCCAACATGCGCACACGGCTCCAAGGTCACATACGCAGTCGCCCCTTCGGCTAGGGCACCGGCTTGCCCAAGCGCCATGGCCTCGGCATGCGGCATTCCAGCCGCGGCATGGTAGCCCTCGCCGACGACTTCGCCATCGCGCACGAGCACACAGCCGACCATAGGATTGGGGGATGTCGCACCCGCACCGAGCAAGGCAAGCTTATAGGCCCGGCTCAGGTGAGGATCGGCGATGTGCTGAGATTCATCAACAAGAAAGCGCACTGTACGCAAAAACCTCTCTTCTTTCATCCGGACTCTGACCGTCGGCTCCGGAATCTCACCGGATCGGCCCCTGCTACGGGGTTCGCGGGCTTCCCATAGGATCACCGCCGGTGGGGAATCTCACCCCGCCCTGAAGAAAAGTGCAGTTGGATTCTATCACATACGGACTTGCCGACACGCCAATCTGTGGTGCGGGCAATACTCCGCGGTGAGTGAGCCCTGGTGTCGTCAGATCGCAGCTTGGGCGGCCTGGCGGATGGCATCCATCGCGGCGATGGGGTCGTCTTGGCAGAACACCGCATTGCCCGCAACGAAGCATCTGGCTCCAGCTGCAGCAGCCAGCGGTGCAGTGGTCGGGTCGATGCCCCCGTCCACCTGGATGAGAGGGGCTGCGCCCTCCTCGGCACACATCTTGGTAAGCGCAGTGAGCTTCTCGATCGTCCGAGGGATGAACTTCTGGCCTCCGAACCCAGGATTGACGCTCATCAGCAGGACCATGTCGACGGATCCGATGATGTCGCGGATGGACTCGACGTTGGTCGCAGGATTCAGGGACACGCCAGCGCGGGCACCGTGTGCCTTTATGACCTGCAGCACCCTGTCCAGGTGGATGCAGGCCTCGGCGTGCACAGTGACCCAGTCGGCTCCCGCCGAGAGGTACTGTTCCACCGTGGCCTCGGCGTTGGTGATCATCAGGTGGACGTCGAGCGGAGTATCGGTGATGCGCTTGAGCGCCTTGACGACTGGAGGGCCTATAGTGAGGTTGGGCACGAAGTGGCCGTCCATGACATCCACGTGGACGAAGTCGGCTCCCCCCGCCGAGATCATGCTGACCGCTTCTTCGAGTCTCGCGAAATCTGCCGAGAGTATCGATGGTGCCATCAGTATGCGTTGATCCACGAGACGCTTCCTCTCATTCGGGTATAACAATCTTACAGTAACCGCAGGTGCGGTGAAGGGCACGAGTATACCCGCGGCCGAATCCACACAAGGAGGATATCGCACAATGAACGTCTATCGCTGTCGAATCTGTGGTGACACCTACCTGGGCTCACAGGCCCCCTCGCACTGCCCCTT
>JAMDCK010000011.1 GCA_023488435.1 Actinomycetota bacterium | reverse complement strand
CCGCCCATCCCTTCTCGGAAAGCGTCCTGGTGATAGCTGCGGTCAGTGTCGTCTTGCCATGGTCGACGTGACCGATGGTACCGATGTTGACGTGCGGCTTGGTGCGCTCGAACTTCTTCTTGGCCATGATCTACCCCCGGCTCGCTTCGCCGCCGACTTTGGCGACTATTTCTTCGGACACGGACTTGGGAACCTGCTCGTAAGCAGCGAATTGCATACTGTATGACGCACGACCCTGGGTGCGGCTCCTCAGATCTGTCGCATAACCGAACATCTCCGAAAGGGGCACCTTGGAACGGATGACCTGGGCCGAACCCCTGGGTTCCATACCTTCGATCTGGCCTCTTCGGCTGGAAAGATCGCCCATGACATCGCCCATGAAGTCCTCGGGGGTGACCACTTCCACCGCCATCATCGGCTCAAGCAGCTTTGGCGAGGCCTTGCGAAGGCCCTCTTTGATGGCCATCGATCCAGCGATCTTGAACGCCATCTCGGAAGAGTCGACCTCGTGATAGGATCCGTCGACCAGCTCCACCTTGACGTCCACAACGGGGTATCCGGCGAGAACGCCTGAGTTGAGAGCCTCTTGCATGCCCTTGTCGACCGCTGGGATGTACTCTTTGGGAATGGCTCCACCGACGATCTTACTCGCGAACTCGTAGCCTGCACCGGGCTCCTGAGGAACGACGTTGATGACGACATGGCCGTACTGACCACGTCCACCTGTCTGACGCGCGAACTTCATGTCGACACCGTCGTAGCGCTTGCCGACGGTCTCGCGGTATGCGACTTGCGGCTTACCGACGTTCGCCTCGACCTTGAACTCCCGCAAGAGGCGGTCGACGATGACCTCTAGGTGCAGCTCGCCCATACCAGCAATGATCGTCTGGCCGGTCTCCTCGTCGGTGCGAACCCTGAAAGTCGGATCCTCTTCGGCGAGACGGGCCAGGGACTGGCCAAGCTTCTCCTGGTCCGCCTTGGTTTTTGGCTCGATGGCGATATCGATGACCGGATCGGGGAACTCCATTGACTCCAGAATCACTGCCTCGCCTTCGGCGCAGAGCGTGTCCCCGGTCGTCGTGTTCTTCAACCCTACTGCAGCAACGATGTCCCCTGCCGAGACGCCCGAGATGTCCTCGCGGGAATTCGCATGCATCTCGAGAAGTCGACCGATGCGCTCCTTGTGGCCCTTTGTCGAGTTAAGGACGTAGGAGCCTGCGTCCATAGAGCCAGAGTACACACGGAAATACGTGAGCTTTCCGACGTACGGGTCGGTCATGACCTTGAATGCAAGCGCTGCGAATGGCTGCTTGGGGTCAGCCTCTCTAACGGCCTCGTCGCCGGAGCGGACGTCCTTGCCCCTGATAGCGGGGATGTCCACGGGTGAGGGCAGGTAGTCGATGATCGCATCAAGTAGTGCCTGAACACCCTTGTTCTTGAACGACGCGCCACAAACCACTGGTGTAATTGCGCAGTCGATTGTCGCCTGCCGTATGGCGGAGCGAAGTTCATCGAGGCCGATGGGCTCCTCGGCGAGGAACTTCTCGAGTAGCGCATCGTCATACTCGGCGGCAGCCTCGATGAGTTCTTGGCGATACAACTCAGCGTCGTCAGCCATGTCGGCAGGAATCTCGCCGACGGTGGGGTCGATGCCCTTGTCGTCCTCATTGAAGAAAACGGCATTCATGGCCAGCAAGTCGATGATGCCCGTGAAGCGGTCCTCGGCGCCAATAGGCAGCTGCAGGAGCACTGGGCGGGTGTTGAGTCGATCCTTCATCATCTGGATGACATTGAGGAAGTCCGCACCCGTGCGGTCCATCTTGTTGATGTAGGCAATGCGAGGTACCCGGTAGTTGTCAGCCTGTCGCCACACGGTCTCAGACTGTGGCTCCACGCCGCCTACAGCGCAGAAAACAGCGCAAGCCCCATCGAGCACGCGGAGTGATCTCTCGACTTCTACAGTGAAGTCCACGTGTCCGGGCGTGTCGATTATCTGGATACGATGGTCGTTCCAGAAGCAGGTGGTGGCTGCAGAGGTGATGGTGATGCCACGCTCTTGCTCTTGGACCATCCAGTCCATGGTGGCAGCGCCATCGTGGACCTCGCCGATCTTGTGCGATTTACCGGTGAAGAAGAGGATGCGCTCAGTGGTCGTCGTCTTCCCAGCGTCGATGTGTGCCATGATCCCGATGTTTCGGGTCTTGGATATCGGATATTTCTTTGGAGCCATCGGAAATGTCTCTCCTCTAGAGTAGCTTCAACAGCGCTGATCGAATCACAGCGTACGGAATTCGAACACTTACCAGCGGTAGTGGCTGAAAGCCCGGTTGGACTCGGCCATCTTGTACAGGTCTTCACGCTTCTTTACCGAGGCGCCGGTGCTGTTGGAAGCATCGAGGATCTCGTTTGCGAGGCGCTCTGCCATCGTCTTCTCTCGGCGATTGCGCGCGAAATTGACCATCCATCGTATTGCCAGCGTAGTGGAACGACGGGAGTTGACTTCGATTGGCACCTGGTAGGTAGCACCTCCAACGCGCTTGGGGCGCACCTCTAGGGTCGGACGAACGTTGTCCATGGCCTTCTTGAACGTAGCCAGAGGGTCGGAGCCAGACTTCTGCTCGACCATCGCGAATGCGTCATAAACGGTTCGCTCGGCCAGAGACCGCTTCCCGTGAAGGAGGACCTTGTTCACCAGTTGGGTGACAAGACGATTGTTATAGATTGGATCGGCCGCTATCTCGCGGCGAGCTGCTGCAGTGCGCCTTGGCATTCTTGCACTCCTTGATTCGTAGACATAAAACGTACCCGACGCCCGCCATTCGCATTCGGCGACGTCGACTCTGACCTAACCTTTAGCTCTTGGGCTTTTTGGCCCCATATCTGGACCGCGACTGACTTCTGTTGTTCACACCTGCCGCGTCAAGCGTGCCACGGATCACCTTGTAGCGAACACCAGGGAGGTCCTTCACACGACCGCCACGCACCAGAACGATCGAGTGCTCCTGGAGGTTATGCCCGATGCCGGGGATGTATGCGGTGATCTCCATCTGATTGACGAGCCTGACCCTAGCAACCTTGCGAAGTGCCGAGTTCGGCTTCTTGGGCGTGGTGGTGTATACACGTGTACAGACTCCACGCTTCTGCGGATTGCCTTTCAGGGCAGGCGTGGCGCTCTTCATCGCCTTCGCCTTGCGGCCCTTACGGACCAGTTGGTTGATAGTGGGCAACGCAATCTCCTTTGTCATAATCGGGACAAGTTCACACGGACTTGGCTCGAATACACAATGAACCAGGGCCGACAACAGTCACAAGGAGCAACTTTAGCAAACGGCATGCGGACTGTCAAATGCCACGCATCCGGGCGTATCCACCCCCTGAACGATCATCCCCTCGGCCGATGAGCGCGAAGTCTCATCCGCCGAGGGGATATTGAGTCACTAAGCCTTGAGCTCGAGTCCGGCTGTCGAAAGACTTTCTTCGATCTCGGCGACTGCCTTGGGGCCGATGCCTTCCACCGAAAGCAAGCCTGAGCGGCCGCGGTTCACGACCTCACCGACACTGATCATCCCAGCGGTGATCAGCAGCTTTTGAGTGCGAACCGATAGTCCGAGCTCAATGATACCCGCATCCATCTCGAGTGCATTCTCGACAACTGGATCGGCCTCTGGCGCCTCGGGCTCGAAGACCGTATTGACGAACTCCGAGACATCGGCAAGCAGACTTTCGTCGTCGAGGTGCTCGTCCTCCAGCTCGATCAGGAGGTCTGCGGCATCGGCAGAGTGCTCATAGGAGCTCGGGGCCGGAAGCAGAGCCTGCAGTTCGAGGAGGTCATCCGGTGCAAACTCGGGCAGCGGACCTTCGGTGCGATAGTCCCACTCAGCCTTCTGGCCCTTGTGCGTGAGATTCACCTTGCGATAGCGCTCCATGCCGGTCGCCGCAGGGATCAGCTTACCGATGATCACGTTCTCCTTCAGACCAATCAGGTGATCTTCCTTGCCGTTGATCGCCGCGTCAGTCAGGGCCTTTGTGGTCTCCTGGAACGAAGCTGCCGACAGGTAGCTATCAGTTGCCGAGGATGCCTTGGTGATACCGAGCAACGCAGGTGCAGCATCGCCAAGTCTCAGCCCCTGCTCTTCGCATGCTTTGTTGGCAGCCTCAAAGACATGCTTATCTACCAGCTGACCCGGCAGGAACTCCGTGTCGCCCGGATCTAGGATAGTAACTCTCCGTAGCATCTGAGTCGCGATGACCTCGATGTGCTTGTCGTTGATGTCGACGCCCTGTGAGCGGTAGACCTCCTGGACCTGGGTCACCACGTAACGTAGGACGAACATCGGTCCTTTCAGGCGGAGGAGCTCCTTAGGGTTGATCGAGCCCTCGGTCATCTGCTGTCCGGCAGTGATAGTCGCGCCATCTTCGACACCGCGCTTGAGTCTGGACCTGCGTGAAACGGGGTGCGCCTTGATCTGGCCATCCTCGGAAGCGACGATGAGCTTGCGACCCTTCTCGTCGTCCTCGATCCTGAGAGTTCCAGAGATCTCGGCAAGGATGGCCTGGCCCTTCGGATTGCGAACCTCAAAGAGCTCGGTTACACGCGGGAGACCGTGGGTGATGTCTTCACCTGCGACTCCACCGGTGTGGAAGGTCCGCATGGTCAGCTGGGTTCCGGGCTCTCCGATGGACTGCGCCGCTATGATGCCGACCGCAGTACCGATATCAACGGGCTTGCGACTAGCAAGATCCCACCCGTAGCAGTGCTGACAAATGCCGTGCGGTGCCTGACATGTAGCAACTGTTCGGGCGGTGAGGGACTGAACCCCTTTACCGAGCAGCTCCAACAGCTGAGCCTCCGTGGCGAGGTAATCCCCAGCCTCGGCGAGCACCTCGCCGGTTTCTGGCGAAACGGCGGGCTCTAGCAAGCATCGTCCAACGAGGTTGTAGTCCACCTTGCCGTCGCCTGATGAGGGGACGATCGTGAACTCGAGACCCTTGTCGGTCTCGCAGTCGGCCATCCGAACAATGACATCCTGAGCGACGTCCACGAGCTTCCTGGTCAGATACCCCGAGTCGGCGGTCTTCACAGCGGTGTCAGCAAGACCCTTCCTAGCACCGTGAGTGGAGACGAAGTACTCCAGAACAGAGAGCCCTTCTCGGAAGTTGGACATGATAGCGCGGTCAAGGATGTCACCCTTGGGGTTTGCCATAAGTCCGCGCATTCCAGCGAGCTGACGAATCTGCTTGATGTTCCCCCGGGCTCCCGAGTTTGCCATCATGAAGATCGGGTTGAACTTGTCGAAGTTCTCTGCCATCGCCTCTCCGACCTCATCGGTGGCCTTGGTCCAGACATCGACGATGGTGCGGTGCCGCTCATCTGCGGTTATCAGACCGCGCTCGTATTGGCGGTCGATGATCTCGACTTCGGCCTGGCGTGCCTCGAGGATCTCCTTCTTCTTGGGAGGAATCTTGGCGTCGTATACGGAAACGGTCAGGCCAGCGCGTGTTGCATAGTGGAAGCCGAGCCACTTGAGTTCATCGAGCAGCTTGGACATCACATTGGTCGAGTAGACGTTAGCGGATTCCTCGACGATACGGGAGATACCCTTCCGGTCTATCTCGAAGTTGCAGTAGACGTGGTCCTCGGGGAATGCACGGTTGAAGAAGAGTCTTCCGACTGATGTCTGGAGACGCTCGCCTGCCTTCCGCTCGCGGATCTTCAGCTCATCTCCATCGCGATACTCCTCGCGGATGTCGCGGGTGAGGCGAACCTCGATCTGGGCCTGGAGATCCAATCCGCTGCGGCTGTCATAAGCAAGAATGGCCTCACTGGCATTGCCGAAGATCCTGCCGTGGCCCTCCATGTCCTCCCTGACAGCTGTCAAGTAGTAAAGCCCGATCACCATGTCCTGTGTCGGAGTGGTGAGCGGTCTACCGTGCGCCGGTGACTTGATGTTGTTGGTGGATAGCATCAACACGCGAGCCTCGGCCTGGGCCTCGACGGACAGCGGGAGGTGGACCGCCATCTGATCTCCGTCGAAGTCAGCATTGAACGCTGTGCAGACCAGCGGGTGGATGCGAATAGCCTTACCTTCGACCAAAACAGGCTCGAATGCCTGGATTCCCAGCCTATGCAGGGTAGGAGCCCTGTTCAGCATGACAGGATGGTCCGCAATGACTTCCTCGAGTACATCCCAGATCACGGACTTGCCGCGATCGACCATGCGCTTGGCCTTCTTGATGTTCTGTGCGTAGTCAAGGTCGACAAGTCGCTTCATGACGAACGGCTTGAAGAGCTCGAGTGCCATGGTCTTGGGCAGACCGCACTGATGCAGCTTGAGCTCCGGTCCGACTACGATTACCGATCGACCTGAATAGTCGACACGCTTTCCGAGTAGGTTCTGCCTGAACCGACCCTGCTTACCGCGTAGCATGTCCGAGATCGACTTGAGGGGACGGTTGCCCGATCCGGTCACCGGACGATCGCGACGCCCGTTGTCGAACAGCGAGTCGACAGCCTCTTGGAGCAAGCGCTTCTCATTGTTCACGATGATCTCAGGGGCACCCAGGTCCAGGAGCTTCTTGAGTCGGTTGTTGCGGTTGATCACGCGGCGATAAAGGTCGTTCAAATCGCTTGTTGCGAAACGCCCACCATCGAGCTGGACCATCGGCCGCAGCGCCGGCGGGATTACGGGAATCGCATCAAGAATCATCCACGATGGTTCGTTGGTCGAGTTCCGGAACGCCGAGACGACACGTAGTCGCTTGACTGCTTTGTCGGCCTTGGGCCCCTTGCTCTCATTGATGATCGTGCGAAGCTCCTCGTCCAATTGATCGAGGTCGACGCTTTCGAGAAGGTCCTTGACTGCCTCTGCGCCCATCCCACCGCGGAAGTAGTCGCCGTAGCGCGCCTTCATCTCGCGATAGAGGGTCTCGTCGGCGATCAACATGCGAGGCGTCAGCTTCTGGAAGGTGTCGAAGGCCTCCTGATACAGCTCAGCGCGGGCCTTGAAATCCTTCTCGATGTCGCGGACCTCTTGCTCGGCCTCTTTTACAACCTTCTTGAGATAGTCGGGGTCGTTTATGTTCTCATCGACCTGATCGCCTTCTTCGGGCTCTATCTCGCCCTTGGCGATTCCTACAATCCGATCCCGAGCTTTGATGACAGAGTCGATCTCGACCTGCATCTCGGCATCGAGACCTTCGAGGTCGGCCTGGAGTTCGTCTTGGAGGACGGCCATATCGGTCTCGCGGGCCTCTTCATCAACGCGACTGATGATAGAAGACGCGAAGTACAGCACCTTCTCCAGGTGCTTCGGGCCGATATCCAGCAGGTAGCCCAAGCGGTTCTGGGCTCCCTTGGAGTACCAGATATGGCTGACCGGGGCTGCCAGCTCGACGTGTCCCATGCGGTCACGTCTGACTTTGGCTCGCGTCACCTCTACGCCACAACGCTCGCAGACGATCCCCTTGAAGCGAACGCGCTTGTATCTGCCGCAGTAGCACTCCCAGTCCTTGTTGGGACCGAAAATCTTCTCGCAGAACAATCCGTCCATTTCAGGCTTCAGGGTACGGTAGTTGATGGTCTCGGGCTTCTTGACCTCTCCACGAGACCATTGCCGAATCTGTTCGGACGAGGCTAGGCCTATCCGAAGGCGATCGAAGTTGTTCACATCGACATCAAGCACGAATTACTCCTCTTCATCCAGGCTATCGGGAAGATCAAGGGCAGAGATGTCGCTGGTAAGCAGCTCTTCCAGGGCTTCGGTTGTGATGCCTTCTGTTTCTGCTTCTTCGCTTCCACCCAGGTCCAGCCCGAAGTCCTCTGCGGTCTTGAAGATATCCTCGTCCTCATCCTTGATCGCGATCTCCCCGCCATCTTTGGAGAGGATCTCAACATCCAGACACAAGGACTGCATCTCCTTGACCAGAACCTTGAACGACTCTGGAATTCCTGGCTCGGGAATGTTCTCGCCCTTCACGATGGACTCGTACGCCTTCACGCGACCGAGAACATCGTCTGACTTGATCGTCAGAATCTCCTGGAGGGCATAGGCTGCGCCGTACGCATACAGCGCCCATACTTCCATCTCACCGAACCTCTGACCACCGAACTGAGCTTTACCGCCGAGGGGCTGCTGAGTGATGAGCGAGTATGGACCGGTGGAGCGGGCATGGATCTTGTCATCTACCAAATGCAGAAGCTTGAGGATGTAGATCTGGCCAACGGTGACCGGCTCACGGAATGGCTCTCCGGTACGGCCATCGAAAAGAGTGGCCTTGCCTTCACGGGTGAGCTGTGGAACCGACTCGGGGATGACCTTATCGCCGAGCTTGGCCGTGGCGGCAATCATAACGTTACGGTTTGCAGCCTCGATGACGTTGGAAATCTCTTCCTCGGTTGCTCCGTCGAACACGGGCGTGGCGACATGGATCGGACCTTCAACCGGATCCTTCTGGTTGTCCGCGTCAGACCATCCGACGTGTGCGGCCCAGCCGAGGTGAGTTTCGAGCAGCTGTCCGATATTCATACGGCTTGGAACGCCAAGCGGGTTCAAGATGATATCTACCGGCGTACCATCGGCCAGGAAGGGCATGTCCTCTACTGGCAATATCTTGGAGATGACACCCTTGTTCCCATGGCGACCAGCCAGCTTGTCTCCCTCGGATATCTTGCGCTTCTGGGCGACGTAGACCCGAACGAGCTCGTTGACTCCCGGTGCGAGGTCGTCTCCTGCCTCGCGGCTATACTTGCGCACGCCGATGACCCGGCCGCTCTCGCCGTGAGGCACCTTGAGCGAGGTGTCGCGGACTTCGCGAGCCTTCTCACCGAAGATTGCACGGAGCAGACGCTCCTCGGCAGTCAGCTCGGTCTCGCCCTTGGGTGTGACCTTACCGGCGAGCACGTCACCCGGGAATACCTCGGCGCCGACCCGGATTATGCCGTCCTCGTCGAGGTGAGCCAGCACATCTTCGCTGACGTTCGGGATCTCGCGAGTAATGTCCTCGGGGCCAAGCTTGGTGTCCCTGGCCTCGACCTCGAACTCCTCGATGTGGATCGAGGTCAGCAGGTCGTCGGTAACAAGTCGCTCCGAGACGATGATGGCATCCTCGTAGTTGTAACCTTCCCACGGCATGAATGCGACAAGAAGGTTCTGGCCCAGGGCCAGCTCGCCGCTCTCGCTCGACGGACCATCCGCAAGAACGTCGCCAGCGGTGACGACATCTCCAACACTAGGGAGTGGCTTGTGGTTGATACACGTTCCCTGATTCGAACGCAAGAACTTGGGAAGGTGGTACTCATCGATGCCCATACCATCGGCCGCACGAATCACAATCCGCTGAGCATCGATGTACTCCACTGTTCCGTCGCGACGAGCCAGGATGATCTCGCCAGTGTCGATGCTAGCCCTGTGCTCCAATCCAGTGCCCACAAGCGGAGCACTGGGGCGAAGAAGCGGCACGGCCTGACGCTGCATGTTCGAACCCATGAGCGCACGGTTTGCGTCGTCGTGCTCGAGGAATGGAATCAGTGCCGTCGTGACCGATACCATCTGCCGAGGGGAGACGTCCATGTAGTCGACCCGAGCAGGCTCGACCTCGCTGGGGACCCCGCCACGAGTGCGGCACAGTACTCGATCGCTGAAGAACTTTCCGGTCTTGGCATCAAAACGCTCGTTGGCCTGAGCGATGACATATCGCTCCTCCACGTCGGCAGTCAGATACTCGATCTCACCGGTTACCTTCCCTTTGACTACCTTCCTATACGGAGTCTCGATGAAACCGTAAGGATTCAATCGGGCGAACGTAGCCATCGAGCCGATGAGTCCGATGCTAGGACCTTCCGGTGTCTCGATGGGGCACATGCGTCCGTAGTGGCTTGGGTGCACGTCGCGAACCTCGAAGAAGCTTCGTTCGCGGGAGAGTCCACCCGGGCCCAGTGCTGTCAAACGTCGCTTATGGGTCAATCCAGCCATGGGGTTGGTCTGGTCCATGAACTGTGAAAGCTGCGACGAGCCGAAGAACTCCTTGATGGAGGCCTCGATGGGCTTGATGTTGAACAGCGACTGCGGTGTGACTTCCTCGTCACTGAGGATGGTCATCTTGTCCTTGATGCCACGCTCCATCCGCTTGAGTCCCTTCCAGAAGTGATTCTGGATGAGCTCGCCGACGCTTCGAACGCGCCTATTGCCGAAGTGATCCGTGTCGTCGACACTCTTGCCCTCAGTGCCCTCCCATAGGTGGACAAGATACTGAAGCGACGCGAGTATGTCTTCGTTCGTCAGAACGGATTGCGTGTCTGGAAGGTCCAGCTCGAGCTTCTTGTTGATCTTATAGCGACCGACCTTGCCGAGGTTGTAACGCCTCGGGTTGAAGAGCATCCACTCCAGCAGATCCTGTGCGGACTGAACGGTCGGGGGCTCGCCGGGACGCAAGCGAGTGTATATCTCTATAAGGGCTTCCTCGCGGGTCTCCTCTGAGTCCTTATCCAACGTCCGCTGTACGCATTCGGAGTCGCCGAAAAGCGCAAGGATGTCTTGGCGAGACTCGGCAATACCAAGGGCCCTGATCAGCAGTGTGGCAGGTCGCTTACGATCGAGCTTGACCGAAAGGATCCCGCGGTGATCTATGACGAACTCGAGCCAAGGCCCTCTGTCCGGAATAATCTTAGCAGTGTACAGAAGCCTGTCTTTGACCTTGTCGCGCTTCTGTTCGAAGTGAACGCCTGGAGACCTGGCGAGCTGAGAGACGACGACTCGCTCGGTTCCATTGATCACGAAGGTTCCTCGATCGGTCATGAGCGGGAAATCGCCCATGAAGATCTGCTGCTCCTTCACTTCACCAGTCTTCTTGTTGATCAGCTGTATCTCGACGAAGAGGGGCGCCTTGTAGGACATGTCCTTGTCCTTGCACTCCTCAACAGAGTACTTGGCGTCACCGAATTCATAGCCCACAACGTGAACGGCGAGTGTCTTATTCTCGATCGGGAAGATGTCGGCGAAAGCATCGCCAAGACCCTCCGCCAAGAACCACTCGAAGCTCTCCCGCTGAATAGCTATGAGGTTGGGGATTTCCAGAATCTCCGGAATCTTCGCAAACGTGCGTCGCTGGCGTGTGCCAGCCTTTACAGTGAGGGGACCTTGTCCACGGGGCACCAGGCAATTCCTCCTTCAAGGACCAGGCTGTCATGACAATCGCAAACCATAAGTATACCCAAAGAACCCGATGCGCACAAGTATGCCTTGGATGCGCACCGCGTTCTTCGGGTCGAAGCGCTTTCTAGGCTAGGGATCACGACCATCTTTGATCAATGATCCCTGCCTAGAGACGCTCCCTGTTAGTACTGGGCTTCTATGCCGACTAGGCGAGCTCGACGGTAGCGCCGGCTTCCTCTAACTTGCCCTTCGCCTCTTCGGCGCGCTCCTTGTTCACACCGGAGAGTACGGCCTTAGGGGCAGCATCCACGATCTCTTTGGCTTCCTTCAGGCCCAAGCCGGAGTCAAGCTCACGAACGACCTTGATGACCTGGATCTTCTTGTCGCCAGCATGGGTGATGACGACATCAAAGCTGTCCTTCTCCTCGGCCTCGGCGCCAGCATCACCAGCAGCCGGAGCAGCGGCCACAGCGACCGGGGCTGCGGCAGAGACACCGAAGACCTCTTCCATCTCTTTGACGAGCTCAGCTAGCTCTAGTGCAGGAGCGGCCTTGACCCACTCCAGAACTTCCTCACGAGTGATATTCGACATTTGACTTACTCCTTTTCCTTTGGTTTTCACAACGATTATCAAGAACTACGCGGCTGAAGCCGGTCTCATGCAGCCGCTTTCTGATCTGCGACCGCCTTGATGACTCTGGCCAGGGCACCTGCAGGTGCGTTGGCCATGGACATGAATCCACGAACCGGATTGACCATGGTTCCCATCAACTTTGCCAGCAACTCTTCGCGCGATGGCAGAGAGGCTATCGTGGCGATTCCCGCCGCGTCTACAAGGGCGTTCTGGATGAACCCTCCCTTGATCTGCAGTGCCGTATGCTTCTTGGCGAATTCAGTCAACGCCTTGGCCGGATCCACTGGATCTGCCTTCACGAAGATGAAAGCAGTAGGGCCGGACAAAAGTTCGTCCATCGATGGCATCGCGACTTCTCTGAGGGCAATCTCGGTCAAAGTGTTCTTGTAGACCTTCATCTGCGCTCCGGATGCACCGACATGCGACCTAAGCTCCTGCATCTCTTTGACTGAGAGCCCTCGATAGTCGGCCATGATGATTCCGGCGGACTCGGCAAGCTTGTCCTTGATCTCGCTGACGGTGCCGGCTTTGGATGCTTTGGGCATACTCTTCCCTCCTTTCCAACGTGTGAGGTTTCCAATTTGCGCCCCTATACTCTCGGCGAGAGAGGCGCGAGGGACTCAAAACAGAGGCCCCCGCCAGATTCAGCGGAGGCCTCAGATGTTTAGAGCGATTGAAGTCTTACATCGGTCTACATCGGCTTCCACCTCGGCAGGGAATTCGACTGGCTTTCAGTCAAATCATTATGCTCCGGATAGAGCACCTGCTGTCTTAGGCAGTTGGATCGACACACTTATTCGGTTTAGAAACAGCAGTCATTATGCAACACAAGCACTCACAACGCAACCTACCTTTTAGAGTCGACCCTGACAAGCGCAAGCTTAGGCGTCTGGATCCTCGTCAAGGAGGTTCCTGGTTTTGGCGGGATCGATTTTGATGCCGGGCCCCATGGTGGAAGCAACGGTTATCGACTTGATGTACTTACCCTTGCTCGATGCCGGCTTGGCCCGCAGAATCTCGTCAAGAACAATGGAGTAGTTCTCGATCAGCGCTTCGGTGGAGAAGCTGACCTTGCCGATGCCGACATGGACGATACCGAACTTGTCAGCGCGGTACTCAACGCGCCCAGCCTTGAGCTCGCCGACGACGCGCTCAACGTCCATGGTGACGGTGCCCAGTTTCGGGTTGGGCATCAGACCCCGGGTGCCAAGAATCTTACCCAGGCGACCGACCTTGGCCATCATATCGGGTGTTGCAACCGCTGCATCAAAGCCGAGAAACCCACCTTGTATCTTCTCGATCAGCTCATCTCCGCCCACGAATTCGGCGCCGGCGGCCTCAGCTTCACGGGCCTTATCTCCTTCGGCGAAGACCAGGACCCTCACGCTCTTACCCGTCCCATGAGGCAGGGAGACGCTTCCTCTAACCTGCTGGTCTGCCTGACGAGTATCGATACCCAAACGAAAGTGGACTTCAACTGTCTCGTCGAACTTGGCGACACCAAGTTCCTTGGAGAGTCCTAGTCCTTGCCTAGGGGAGTGTAGTCTGTCCCTGTCCACAGCGGCACTCGCCGCCTGCATACGCTTGCTCTTCTTCACTGTATTCCTCCTTGTGGTCAACGGGCGCTCGGCCCTCCCACGTCAATCGGACTTACATACCTGCACGGATTGAATCCCGAATCACGCCTCTACGGTCACGCCCATCGAACGAGCGGTACCTTCGATGATGCGCATCGCGGCCTCGATATCATTGGCGTTTAGGTCAACCATCTTGGTCTCTGCAATCGTGCGAACCTGAGCCTTGGTGATAGTGGCCACTTTCGTCCGATTAGGGGTCCCTGACCCTGACTCGATCCCTACCGCTTGCTTGATTAGAACAGCAGCGGGAGGAGTCTTGAGGACGTAGGTGAATGTCCGATCCTCATAGACCGTGATCTCTACGGGGATTATCGTGCCGATCTTGTCCTGTGTGTCCGCATTGAACGACTGGCAGAACTGCATGATGTTTACCTGGTGCTGACCCAGTGCGGGGCCTACCGGCGGGGCGGGGTTCGCCTGGCCTCCAGGTATCTGGAGTTTGATGTATCCAACAATCTTCTTTGGCATTCCTGATGTCACTTCCTTACCATGACCTAAGTCTCAGCACATCCTCTTCGTGTGCAGCAAACCTTGAAACTATATCTTCGACACTTGGTCGAAGCTCAACTCGACCGGCGTCTCTCGGCCGAAGATGGAGACCAGAACCTTGATCTTAGCCTGGTCCACGTTAACCTCTGAGATGATTCCATCGAACTGGGCCAGAGGTCCGCTGTTCACCTTAACGGTCATCCCAGCAACGAAGTCGGTAGACGTCTTGGGCTTAGCTCCGACCTCGGTGCGCTTGACTATTCGGCGGTACTCATCTCTTGAGAGCGGCACCGGGTTTCCCCTGGACCCCACGAAACCGGTAACTCCAGGGGTGCTCCGAACTACGTACCATGACTCGTCATCCAGATCCATCTCGACCAGAACGTACCCCGGAAAGACCTTCTTCTCGCTAGTGACGCGCTTTCCGCCTTCTTTGATATCGGTCACCGACTCCTTGGGAATGAACACTTCGAATATCTTCTCGGACATTCCCATCGATGCGATGCGATGCTCGAGGTTGGTCTTGACCTTGTTCTCATACCCGGAATAGGTGTGGATGACGTACCATTTCTTTGCCATATACTCAGCCACCTAATCCAGCGATGAACGACACAACATTGACTGCAGCCTGATCGACCAAGAACGTGAAGGCGACAAAGAAGATCAGTGTGATGATGACCACGATGCTTGAGTTTAGAACCTCGGGGCGCGATGGCCATACTACACGCTTGAACTCCGTGACCACTCCAGCGAAATAGTCCGAAATGCGCTTGAAGATGTTTCGCTTCTGTGCCTTATCTGATGTCTTGGCCATCTCTCACTTCTTCTCCGACGGGCTTCGTCTTTAGACGTCTATTCTATAATTCCATCGAACTGGGCCAGAGGTCCGCTGTTCACCTTAACGGTCATCCCAGCAACGAAGTCGGT
Organism: Actinomycetota bacterium; assembly: GCA_023488435.1. Taxonomy (NCBI): domain Bacteria; kingdom Bacillati; phylum Actinomycetota; species Actinomycetota bacterium. The sequence goes on along the minus strand of JAMDCK010000011.1, from coordinate 1,203 downwards.
AGACGTCTTGGGCTTAGCTCCGACCTCGGTGCGCTTGACTATTCGGCGGTACTCATCTCTTGAGAGCGGCACCGGGTTTCCCCTGGACCCCACGAAACCGGTAACTCCAGGGGTGCTCCGAACTACGTACCATGACTCGTCATCCAGATCCATCTCGACCAGAACGTACCCCGGAAAGACCTTCTTCTCGCTAGTGACGCGCTTTCCGCCTTCTTTGATATCGGTCACCGACTCCTTGGGAATGAACACTTCGAATATCTTCTCGGACATTCCCATCGATGCGATGCGATGCTCGAGGTTGGTCTTGACCTTGTTCTCATACCCGGAATAGGTGTGGATGACGTACCATTTCTTTGCCATATACTCAGCCACCTAATCCAGCGATGAACGACACAACATTGACTGCAGCCTGATCGACCAAGAACGTGAAGGCGACAAAGAAGATCAGTGTGATGATGACCACGATGCTTGAGTTTAGAACCTCGGGGCGCGATGGCCATACTACACGCTTGAACTCCGTGACCACTCCAGCGAAATAGTCCGAAATGCGCTTGAAGATGTTTCGCTTCTGTGCCTTATCTGATGTCTTGGCCATCTCTCACTTCTTCTCCGACGGGCTTCGTCTTTAGACGTCTATTCTATAGGCTACGATATTGCAGCCGTTATTTACTGGCAGGCCAGGAGGGACTCGAACCCCCAACATCCGGTTTTGGAGACCGGCGCTCTAACCAATTGGAGCTACTGGCCTAATCGCTTGCCCGTAGATTCTAACGGGTTTCCTTGTGAGGAGTATGAGTTCTACACCACTTACAATACTTCTTGAACTCGATTCGCTCCGGATTATTCTGCTTGTTCTTCTTGGTCGTGTAGTTGCGGCGCTTGCACTCCGAACACGCCAATGTCACCAAAGTCCTCATTCGACCTCCTGCGCGCCAGATAAAGATCCGGCGTGATAATCATGCGGGAGCGTACTCTAGCATCCGCGATTCTTTACGGTCAACCATTCATGCTTTGCGAGTGACGAACGGTCCGGACCAACTTGTGGCCCGGACCTCGCACTTACAATGTAGAGGCTTGTTACTTCAATATCTTGGTAACACGGCCCGAGCCGACGGTGCGTCCACCCTCACGGATAGCGAACCTGAGGCCCTCTTCCATCGCGATCGGAGCGATGAGCTCTCCACGGATCTCGATGTTATCGCC
>JAMDCK010000010.1 GCA_023488435.1 Actinomycetota bacterium | reverse complement strand
GTCACCTTGCGACTCGCGAATCGCTCCGCGTACCGCAGCAGCCTAGCCTCATCGATCATGTCAAGGTGCTGCAGCCGTAGTTCGCGCGCAAACCCAGGTGCGTCGGACCCGCTCCTCAGATACGCCAGGTCGAGTAGCGCCTTTTCGGGCGATGCAACGAACGCAGACCTCTTGCCGGGGAGATCCACGTGCACGTAGCCCCAGAACAACGACTCCTTCACATGGTGATACACGAAGGTCCCAAACAAAGTCTTACGAGAAGCTTGCCTGCCGGTTGTCACTGCAGTCGTGACAAAGACGGCCTCGGGAATCAGCCCGACATCCGCAAGGACGGTCTCAAGACTCACGTACGAGCCTGGGGTCAGCATGTTGGAGATCTCATACGGATGCGGATCCGCGCTGCGGTACAGGTCCGAGAGGGCATAGAGACCGCGTCGCAACTGGACGACGAGTCCACCCGACTTCCACCGGGACAACTGCTTATGCACGTCGCGCACGTCAGTACCGGGGCCGAGAAGCATCCCTGTAGTGAAGAGCGGTTCGACACCAACGATCCGCAGAAGGTCTTCGCGTTTCATAGCAACAAGTTACCACAAGTGGTAAGTTATCGCTACGACTTGTCGCCCGTCATCCGCTCCCAGATGTCCTTGCCCCTCGCGTGGATGCGCCTAAGCACGATCGGCGGCATGCGCAGCGCCATATCCGCACGCTTGCGGACGTAAGCCCGCAGCTCCGTGAGCTCCCCGGGCGCGAACTCCGCGAGCAGCTTGTCGATCGCCTCGGGCGAGAGCGCGCTGTCGCTCAGGCGACGCAGGCGCTCGTACGCGTCGTGCGACACACGATCCAGCCCGCCGACGATCTTCCCGCCCAGACTCTCGTGGAGCACATCGGGCTTCACCGGCCGCACAGAGCGCTTGTCATCGTCGAAGGTGGCGAACTCGTACTCGAACGGAAGCTCCTTTACTGGCCGCCCGAGGAGCAGGTGGATCTCCGAGTAGAAGGACTTGAACGACAGCGTGATGAGCCCTTCCTTCTCCAGCCGACGCATCGACACGTGTATCGGGGCACCACGCAGCACACGGAACTTCCCAACCTCCGAGGCGCGCTGCACGTAGTCATGATCCTCAGCAAGTACGACGGTGGTATCGAACCCGCCGATATGCTCGTGGATGTCGCGGCGCACAAGCACACAGGCACCCGGCGCCCGCGGCGAGATGTACTGCGAGAGCTGCAGGTACATGTTGACGACATCGCACGCGAAGAAGTTCACGGCCCTGCGCTCGACGGGCTTCACCTCCGCCGTGGCAACGGCCAGCGAGCGCTCAGCGAACTCCGCCAACGCGCGCTCGATCCAGTCCAGAGAGGGCTCGACATCTGCGTCGAAGAAGAGCAGCAGATCCGTCGTGGCGATCGCCGCCCCCGCATTGCGCCCAACAGCCGGCATACCACCTTCAACTACCGAGGCACCCGCTGCCATAGCCACCTCGCGCGTGGCATCGGTAGAACTGGCATCGGCAACGACGACCGCATCCGGCGGACGGGTCTGAGCGGCGAGTAGCCCCAACAGGATGGGTAGGCGCTGCTCCTCGTTGAGAGTCGGAATCACAACGGTCAGTGTGGGTCGCTGTGGAAGTGCCCTTAACTCCATTCAAACTCCCTGTTCCGTAGCCGAAAGTGCGTGCAAAAGAGGCAGCTCTAGTTTGCCCGAAAGCGCAGGCAGATGCGAGGGGTGAGGGTCAATGCTCGTGGTTGTCAAAGTCGAGTGCGATGATGCACGATACATGATGTTGACATCAAAGCGATTGAGACGATGGAGCGGTCAGTGAAGTATCTAGTGACTGGTGGTGCAGGGTTCATTGGTAGCAACCTCGTCAAGATGCTACTTGCAGATGGCCACGAGGTCATCGTGCTCGACGATCTTTCTTCAGGGTACGAAGAGAATCTATTCGCCGAGGCCGAGTTCATCGCAGGCGACATCACTGACCCCGACGCTGTCTATGAAGCTGCCACGGGTGTGGACTCGATCTTCCACTTGGCAGCAAGCGTTGGTAACACCCGCTCGATCGATGACCCGATCCGTGACGCAGAGGTCAACTACACCGGTACTCTGCGCGTCCTCGAAGCCGCTCGCAAACACAACATCGAACGCATCGTCTTCTCATCTTCTGCAGGCATATTCGGGGAGCTCAAGACGCTTCCAATCGCCGAAGATCATGCTTTCGAACCGGACTCGCCCTATGGAGTAGGCAAACTGGCAGCAGAAAAGGCGTGTTTGGCCTACAACAAGCTCTATGGCATGAAGAACGTGTGCTTGCGATACTTCAATGTGTACGGAGTGCGTCAGCGATACGACGCTTACGGCAACGTTATCCCGATCTTTGCCGAGCGGATGCTCCGTGGGCAGGACGTGGTGATCTTCGGTGACGGTGAACAGACCCGCGATTTCGTCAATGTGAGGGATGTAGCGCGAGCGAACTACTCTGCGGCGCAATCTGAAAACGCAGCGGGGTCCTTCAACCTGGGTAGCGGAACGCGAATCTCCATAAACGAGCTTGTCACAATCATGTCGAGGCTTTCTGGCAGCCACTCAGAGATCATCCACGACAAGCCGCGTCCGGGTGACGTACGGGATAGCCTTGCCGCAATTGCAGCCGCCCGTAGTGCCCTAGGATATGAACCTTCTGTTGATCTGGAGGACGGCCTTGCCGCCTATCTGGATTGGCTGAGGGTGGATCCGGTGACCATGGCGCGGTGGGGAAGCCTCTCGTAGTTTCCCGAAAGCGTAAGCGGCTGCGAGTAGACCTAACGCTGCAGGCTCTCTATCAGGGTGGCGAAACGCTCAGTGAGGGTGTCGCGGTCGAAATCCGACTCCGCAAGTGCCCGGGCGTTTGCGCCCATCGCCCTAGCGCGGGCAGGGTCGTCCGCAAGCGCGACGAGACCGTTTGCGAATGCTACCGCATCCCCGGGCGGTACGACCAAACCAGAATCCGTAGACTCGATCTTTTCTCCAAGCCACCCCGGGTAGTTCATCATTACTGGGAGTCCGGCAGCAATATAGTCCGTGAATTTCGTGGGAGCGGCGCTGTTGTAGAAGAGGGGAAAGTCAGACAGTACAACAAGCCCGACATCTGCTGCGGTCAACAACTTCACTAACTGCACTTTGGGCATCGCGTCCAAGAAGAACACGGGCAGATCCTCTGCTCGAGCGCGCTCTTGTAGCTGCGCCTTGCGCATCCCCTCACCCGCGAAAACAAACTTGATGTCGCCCCTGCCGCGACGCTTGACCTCTGCGGCTGCATCGAGAATGGCGTCGACACCGTTCGCGATTCCATGCGTTCCAGTGTAAAGGGCTATGAAATCACTATCTGAGACCCCTTCTATAGCAAACGGCAGAGGAGTTTTTTCTGGATGGTACTCGAACAAGCCGAAGTCACAGCCGTTATGGATCATCGTGATGCGGTCACGCGGGATTCCGCGACGAGCGATGCCATCTTCTATTCCAGGGGCTATTGCGACCAGACGATGAGCTCTGTGATAGCTCATCCACTCAAGCCAACTTATCAAAGTCAGCACCACAGGATTCTTGATGACGCCCATCTGCTTGGGGTAGTCGGGCCACAGGTCATAGACTTCGAGTACAAAAGGCGTGCCCTTCAGGAACCTTGCTGCCATGCCGGGAAGAGCCCCGGTTAGTGGCGGAGTAGTGACAAGTACGCAATCCATTTTCAGCTTCAGCGCAACGCCCGTGGCCCTGAATGCGTATTTGAGAAACATGATTGTGCGGTCCACAAAGCTGAGCTTATTCGAGTACATGAGGTCGAACTCAATGATGCGCATGCCTTTAACCATGCCCTCTCGACGACCTTTGATGAATGGACCACTGAGGCCAGTGCATCCAGCACCGTAAGAACCGCACACGACCGTCACATCATGTCCGCGCTCCACGAAGCGGCGGTTCATCTCATACGATCGTGTGGCTCCAGCACCATCAGGCGTCGAAAAAAGCTGACACAGATGAACAATCCTCAACCCAGGCTCCCTTCGTTGGGCCACAGCATCATCTACGTACTCATAGATGTAGGCTCTAGTTTGCCCGAAAGCGCAGGCCGATGCGAGGGGGCGGGGCCTGTAACCTATGGTTGTCAATGCCGAGTGCGATGATGCACGATACACTACGGTGAAATCAAAGCGGCTGAGACAACGGAGCGATCAGTGAAGTATCTAGTGACCGGCGGAGCAGGGTTCATTGGCAGCAACCTCGTCGAGATGTTGCTCGCAGACGGACACGAGGTCATCGTGCTCGATGATCTTTCTTCAGGGTACGAAGAGAATCTATTCGCTGAGGCCGATTTCATCGCAGGCGACATCACGGACCCTGATGTTGTTCAGGAAGCCGTCACTGGCGTCGACTCGATCTTCCACTTGGCAGCAAGCGTAGGCAACACCCGCTCGATCGATGATCCGATCCGTGACGCGGAGGTCAACTACACCGGCACTCTGCGAGTTCTGGAAGCGGCCCGCAAGCACAACATCGAGCGCATCGTCTTCTCGTCGTCTGCAGGCATATTCGGGGAGCTCAAAACGCTACCAATCGCCGAAGATCATGCTTTCGAACCGGATGGAGTAGGCAAACTGGCGGCCGAAAAGGCGTGTTTGGCCTATAACAAGCTCTACGGCATGAAGAATGTGTGCTTGCGATACTTCAATGTGTACGGAGTGCGCCAGCGATACGACGCTTACGGCAATGTGATCCCGATCTTTGCCGAGCGGATGCTTCGTGGCCAGGACGTGGTGATCTTTGGTGACGGTGAACAGACCCGTGATTTCGTCAATGTGAGGGATGTGGCACGAGCGAACTACGCTGCGGCGCAATCAGAGAACGCAGCCGGGTCCTTCAACCTGGGTAGCGGAACGAGAATCTCCATAAACGAGCTTGTCACGATCATGTCGAGACTTTCTGGCAGCGACTCAGAGATCATCCATGACAAGCCGCGTCCGGGTGACGTACGGGACAGCCTTGCGGCTATCGCAGCTGCGTGCAGTGCGCTAGGATACAAACCCTCGGTTAATCTTGAGGACGGCCTTGCCGCCTACCTAGATTGGCTACGCGTGGATCCTGTGACTATGGCTCGATGGGAAAGCCTATCGTAATGTAGTCGTTCATAGGACAAAGACAGTCTGATGCCGCCGAGGGAAAGCCACAGATTTATGCGACCGTGGAATTTTGCAGATAAGCCATTCCTTCAGGCGTTATTTGTTGCTACTCTCGCAGTGGCGGTGGGTGCAGGCGCTGTTTACAGCCCACTCGCTGTTGGTGGGGTTCTACTAGCGACCTTGTTGTTCTTGGCGATTAGCAGAAGCCCAACCAATGGACTGTACCTGATTGTATTGTCCATACCGTTTGATAGTCACTTTATCGATTTGGGCCCTGTCAATCTCTCCGCGTCGAATCTACTCATTGCGATTACATTCTTGGCCTGGCTGGCTGCCTACATCAACTCGAAATTCCAAGCCCCAAGGGATTCCAATTATGCACTCCTTGTCTTGATGATAGCAGGCACCATAGCATCAACCGCATTTGCCGCTGATGAGCAGATTCACGTCCGTAGCATCGTCACGCTACTCGGCTGCGTTTTGACCTACTTTTTGACCGTAACCCTGATATCGAATACCAAGACGCTTGATAGAACTTTGTTGGCGCTGGGTGTTTGTGCCACCGTGGTCGCCGGTTTCGCCATCATTCAGGCCGTGGCATACCGCTTTTTGGGCCTAACTTTAGGGATAGGCCGGGTGCTAGAAACAATTGGACGGGACATTGCTTTGCCAATGCCGCGCGTAACTGCTACCTTTCACGATCCAAACTTCTTCGGGTGTTTCCTGCTAATAGCACTACCAGCCCTACTCTATCTTGGCTTGTTTGGGGCCCTCGCTAGACGACACAGGTTTCTCGTCGCAATAGCGGCAGCATTGCTGTCCGGCGGATTATTTCTGTCATACTCTAGAGGGGCATGGTTAGGGATGTTGATTGCACTGTTAGGCATCCTGTATTTCTGGGTGCGGCAACACTTCAGTAACAAGTCGCGACCAGTCGTCTTGGCAGGTATCGCCGCAACAGCCTCACTCTTCAGCGTTGCATTCTTTGACTTGGTACGAGTTCCATTTGACCTATTGATAGCTTTGAATCCGGAATCAGCACTCTATCGCTTGGATTTGTGGGCCAGGGTTCTTGACACGTTCACAGCGAACCCCTTGTTCGGGATAGGGTTCGGTGGCTTTGTTCACCAGTATGGTACGGATACTCACAACGCCTTCATGCATCTCCTCGTGTCCATAGGGTTGTTCGGATTCCTGCCTTTCTTATTCTTATACCTGAATACTGTCCTGACCGGTGTGGGAAATCTAAAGACGCATCTTGGGGCTGCACTTTTCGTGAGCTTGGTTGGGGCCTTCACTGCAACGATGTTTATCGACATCATCCTCAACAAGAGCATCTGGTTTCTTCTTGGATTAGTAAATGCGGCTGCAAGAGTTAGTGATTTTGAATTGGAGGAAACCAGATAGTGAAGAATATTGCCTGGCTTGGTGCTGCAATTCCTGGGCGGGGTGGTCCTTTTGTTCATGTTTCGCATTGGGCCAAACACATAGACAAGAGTAAGTACAGAGTCACCCTAATCTTTTCAAGCCCTGAAGAAATTCGAAGTCGAGTCAAGGACTTGAGTGGATTCGGCATCGAGGTGATCTTCATGCCCGAGTTGTCCGATTTGAAAACACTTTATCTCCCGTCAGTCTTCAAGTTGTCGAAGCTGCTCAGAGAAAGAGAGATAGAGTTACTGCACACAGTCTTGACTCGGAGTGATGTTCTGGGACCACTAGCCGCCAAGATAGCTGGTGTGCCACATGTAGTCTCCTCTATTGAGGGTAAACTAATCTCTTCTCATGGCATACCTTCGAGGTGGAGGCGGGTCGCCTACCGTCTTGGGTACCGCTATTCGAAGCAACAGATAGATAGGTTTATTGCCATCTCAAGTAAAACAAAGACTGATCACTGTCGTGAATTTAGGATCAATCCCGACAAGATCGTGGTTGTCCACAATGGCGTTGAGCCTGATAGATTCGACTACAAGCAATGCTTGGCCGCCTCACAGCAGCGATGCAACTCTAATGCCCATGTGTTGGGTTATTTTGGCGTGCTGGGTCGACATAAAGGAGTTGACACCATAATCGAGGCTTTACCTTTGATTTTGGAGCGATATCCCAATACAAGTCTTCTGCTGGTCGGCGAAGGGAACGATACACCACTGTTTCAACAAAGAGTCAGGGAATTGAAGCTAGAGGATAACGTCGTATTCTCACCTTGGCGGCAAGAGGTATCTGGGATAATGGAAGCCTTTGATGTCTTTATATTGCCCTCTCAAGCCGAAGGCATGCCATGGGCCGTCCTTGAGGCAATGGCTAGCGCAAAGCCCGTAATCGCCACTGCGGTCGGGGGGATACCGGAGGCTGTGGTTGATGGGGAAACAGGAATACTGTTGTCAAACTCGAAGCCAGAGACGATTGCCCGCGCAGTGCTTTCTATGCTTGACTCACCTGAGCGTATGCTTCAGATGGGATGCGCAGGAAGACGGCGCATAGAAGATTGCTTTACGGTGTCGATTGAAATGCGAAAGATCGAGGCCCTATATGACTCGTTGACCGAAGACAGGGAGGATTTCTTGCAGGGTCCCCGATGATAGGAGGCAAGACTGAAATCGAAACATGACCTGAAAAAGGCACTCATAGTCACCTATTATTTCCCTCCTCGCCCAGAAATTGCGTCAATTCGGCTACGAGGCTTGGCTAAGTATCTTGGGGCTTACGGCTGGAAGCCGATTATACTGACGGCTGTATTGCCGGGACCGCCTGACAAGCAGTTTTGTGTTCGACAGACCCCATACCCAGGTGATGCAACCGCTACTTTCAAGCGACGAATCATGATGAATCCCAATCGAGGTTTTCAGGACCAGGTAGGGGTTGAGACTACGGCTCGAAAACAGGGGTCTTCACTGCTGGGGCACCTCACAACGCTTGTTCGAAGCGCGGTTGCGTATCCTGATGACCAGAAGGACTGGTACAAGTTTGCAGTCGAGGCTGGGCGTGACTTGGTCCATGAAGAGGGCATCGATGCAATTATCAGCAGCTCAAGTCCTGTCACAAGTCACCTCATCGCGAAGCAACTTAAGAAGGAATGCACACTCCCGTGGATTGCTGATTTACGTGATTTGTGGACCCAAAATCATTACTACCCCTACGGCGACCTCAGAAGATCATTTGAGAGAAGGCTCGAGATTACGACTTTGGGTGCGGCAGACGGCTTGGTCACGGTTTCCGAGCCCCTGGCTCGCTCACTTCGCGAATTGCATCCAAGAGCTTCAGTGTTCTCGATACCAAACGGCTTCGATGATGATGAGGTCCGTTGCTCACCGTTAACAGACCAGTTCACGATTACATACACCGGGGTTTTGTATCAAGGAATGCGGGATCCAGAGCCGTTTTTGATTGCATTGCGCAACTTGATCAGTGCTGGAACTATGGATCCGCGTGTCACGAGAATCAGATTTCTTGGTCCGCCACAAGAATGGCTCGAACAGGAGATACAAAGATATAACTTGAGTGGTGTTGTGCATCAACATGGCGTGCTTTCTCGAGACAATGCATTGGAAATGCAAAGAGAATCGCAGGTCTTGCTGCTCTTGAATTGGAATCACCCTGCCGAAGCAGGAGTTTACACGGGGAAGGTCTTCGAGTATCTAGCTGCGAGGAGGCCTATCATCGCTGTTGGTGGCCCGAGAAGCGTTGTCACAGAGCTGATGCAAGAAACAGGTGCCGGTGTTCATGCTTCCAGCGTGGAAGAAATTGAAAGAGCCCTCCTAGGCTATTATTCGGAGCACGAAAGCAGTGGCCGAGTTGGCTATGGCGGTAGCCCTGAGCAACTAAGCAGGTACAGCCATAGCGAAATGGCTAGAAGGTTTGCTCGAGTTCTAGACGAGGTGACTTCACAGTCCAAAACCCAAGTCATGCATGACCCAAGGCTGGAAACATGAAGATTCTACATGTAGCCACCGGTATGAATCCGGCATCGGGTGGACCCGTGAGAGCGGTGGCTGGGTTGACCGAGACCCTGGCGTTACACAATCTGCAAGTTGACCTATTTGCTCCAAAAGGCCCCGATGACTTTGCGGAACTGATCAAACCCCAAGGAGTCAGGTTGCGAGTCTTTGAACAAGGAGTGCTAGCTCGCTGGTGGCCGGGGTTTTCGGCAGAAATGGCTCATTCACTTGGCCAAGAAGTCAGTAGCTACGACTTGATCCACATACACGAAATGTGGAGTCATCCACACTATGCAGCTTACCGGGCGGCTAGGTCTGCGAGCAAGCCGTATGTAGTGTCTATTCACGGGTGCCTGCAGCCCTGGGCAATCAATCATAAGGCCTTGAAGAAGGCGGTCTATTCAACAGTCATACAGCGAAGAATCCTAGGACAGGCAGCAGGACTCCACGCTTTGACTCAAGAAGAGGCTAAACACATTAGGGCTTATGGCATCGACAATGAGATTATGGTGATTCCGAATGGGATACACCCTGCGGACTACGAAGTGCTGCCTGTGCGAAAAGATCTCGACCGGGCTTATCCTCAGCTTGTCGGTAGGCGGGTTGCTCTGTTTATAGGTCGCCTACATCAAGTCAAAGGACTCGATATACTGGCGGAAGCGTTTGGGCGGGTAGCAAGAGACCAGAAGGACCTGAGTCTCTTAGTGGTTGGTCCAGATGATGGCGGCCAGAAGGACAAAGTAATGAAAACACTTGATTCTTACGGGGTGTTGGATCAAGCGATATTCACGGGAATGCTTACCGGCCAGGCGAAGCTAACGGTCTTGGGTGGAGCAGACATTTTTGTCCTTCCGTCGTACTCTGAGGGCTTCAGTGTGGCGATTTTGGAGGCACTTGCATCCGGACTGCCCGTAATCATTACGCGACAGTGTAATTTTCCTGAGATTCTGAGTGCTAATGCTGGAATAGTGATCGAGCCTGAACCAAGCCAATTGGCGGTCGCTCTGGAGAAGCTATTTAGCAGCGAGAGTTTGCGAAAAGAAATGGGCGACAACGGGAGGCGACTCATCTCCCGACAATTCGGCTGGAACAAAATTGCAGCACAGATGCGCACTTTGTACGACTCCGTTTTATCCAAATAAACGCTGATATGCGTTGAGTGTTTCTCGAGTAACCCACACAGTGTTAGCTTTGCCTCAGTACCTGAATATTGCAGCGGCGCCAGCGCTTGTGGTCGGCTCGATTGCATGGATCACGCCGCCATGTGTGAGCGTCTCCACAGCCGCAAGATTCATCAGGTCCTGAGCGTTTGGTCCCGGACCGTCGTCGACCATGACCCTGAAGCTTTCGGGATCGAAAGCGCCGTAAGCGGCAGATTCCGGAGCCACGAAAAGGGTCTTCACGCGCCCCTGATGTGCGGCCGGCACTATGACATCCAGATCAGCAGAAGCCACGCCGGTTCCTATCAGATTCCCAAGAGTTGAGAGATCCTTGGTTAGCTGCGCGCGGAAGTAAGGCTCCAGTAGGGCCAGTGCCTCTGTGTGCAGATCAGCCGCAGGAACGTTGTCGGGATTGCCGGTAAGCGATGAATCCACCAGGTTCGGGTAGTCGCTGACAGACCTGTAGATGGGCAGCAGGTACTCGACGCCTGCAAGCAGCAGTGGCGGGGTATCGATGTTCAGGAAGTCTTTGAGCTGCCGGTCGACCATTCGGAAGTAACGGGAAAGGACTTCCTGCTTCACTTCTCCGGCTCCTCCATGACCGTGGAAGATCGCAGCTCGGCGTCCACCGCCTCCCGCAGAAGGGGTTCCGGAGTGGAATTGCATCTGTCTCTCGAACTCGTCGTACTTCAGGGCATCAGCAAGACCCTTGGGCATACCCTCCACGCTGGATTCGGTGATGCTCGTACGGCTACCCTCCAGCACGCGCACGCCGTTCTTGCTCAGTGCCAGCACAACGAAACGCTCGCCTCTGTCGACCATTGGCAGCAGGGGTCGAATCAGGAATCTGTCGCTCACCATCACTGTGTCGCTCGGCTCGATCAACAAGCGATGCACTCGCGTCATGCTCGGGCTAAGATGCAGGCCCAGCCCATCTGAGACACTCTCTCTCCAGAATGAAGCGTCCTGCACCAGGTCGGTGGCAGGGCGGAGGATTCCATCGATCTCTGCGGACTTGAGTCCATGTTCGCGCAGTTGCTTCTCTGCGGCGCGTGTCAGGTTCTTGAGTCGGATCGCAGATGCACCGGAGTCCAGACTTCTGGGACCGGTGCCTATGAAGATCGAGATGGAGGGCCATTCGTTGTGCCTGGCCAGTTCGACGAGAGTTTCCCGGGCGAGTGTATCAGCCATTTCTGCCTCCTCGGAAAAAAGAAGATGCGGCGCCGACTGCGGCGCGCCCAGGTTGTATATTCCCCGTTTCGGGCAGGTTCATATTGATTTATGATGACAGCAACGAGCGATTCTTGCGGAGAGGGAGTTGATGGGCGAGCTGGGCCGGTCGATCGACATCAGGAAGCTGATACGCTCTTCGCGTCCTGTCCAAGTGGCACTGATGATGTTTGCGGACGCAGCGGTCGTCTCGGCGGCAGCCATGCTTGCGTACTTCGCAAGGTTCGAGGGTATCGTTGATGAGCGCTTCACCCCCTACATGTGGCCTTATGCTGCTGTTGCGGTCGTCGTCTACCTCGGGTTGTTCAAGGTGCTTGGGATCTATCGCATAGTCCTGAAGTACGTCGGGATAGAGTCGATCATGCGCTTGGCGGTAGCCATCGTTGGGGCGGTGCTACTGCTGACCGTGGTGAATGCCATCGTGAGCACCCAAGGCGGCTGGAACCGAGTCCCTTACAGCGTCATCATGATCACCGGAGTGCTTGCGCTTGTGGGCACGGGCGCCCTGCGCTCCGTGAGCCGCATGTCTGTAGCTGTCAGCATGAACGAAGCGCGTCGGCGTGGTACTCCTGTGTTGGTGATAGGGGCCGGGGACGCCGGCTCACTGCTACTGCGGGACATCGAGAACCGGCCCGCGTCAGGGATGTACGTCGTCGGCCTGCTCGATGATGATGGGTACGCGCACGGCATGACCGTCAGGGGAGTGCCGGTGCTAGGCCCTGTTTCGGCATTGGAAGATGTGGCCGCCACCCACCATGTCGCGGAGGTCTTCATCGCGATCCTCTCGCTCTCCGCGCAACGCAAGCGCGAGATTCTCGAGATATGCACCAGAGCCGGCTTGAAGACCCGGATCATGGGAGAGCTCACCGGTGACCAGACTTTCACCGGCATCGCGGATCTGCGCAACGTGAGCATCGACGACCTGCTGGGGCGCGATCCGGTCGAGATAGATGTGGACCTGATATCCTCGGCGATTGAGGGTAGGGTCGTTGCGGTGACCGGTGCGGCAGGGTCGATCGGCGCGGAGCTTTGCAGGCAGGTAGTCAAGATGAGGCCGGAGCGGTTGCTGCTGCTCGAGGTCGATGAGACGCGGCTGTACGAGATGGGGCTCGAGCTCGAGCGCGTGGTGCCCGGGGTTGCCACTATGCGCATCTGCGATGTGCGCGACCGGGGCAAGCTGGATCGGGTGTTTGGGCGGATGCGGCCGGATGTGGTGTTCCACGCGGCTGCCTACAAGCATGTGCCGCTCATGCAAGACGAGCCCGATGAGGCGGTCAGGACCAACGTCGTGGGCACGCGCAACGTCCTTGAGGCGTGCAGGCAGGCAGGGGTGGGCAAGTTCGTGCTGATCTCGACGGACAAGGCGGTCGATCCGTGCAACATCATGGGCGCGACGAAGGCGATGGCGGAGCGCTTGATGCTCGCGTACGCGCACGATGGCATGCAGGTGACGGCGGTGCGCTTCGGCAATGTGCTGGGGTCCAGGGGCAGCGTGGTCCCGATCTTCGAGGAGCAGCTCAAGAACGGCGGGCCGGTGCTGGTCACCGATCCCGAGGTCACTCGGTACTTCATGACGATCCCCGAGGCCGCGAGGCTCGTGTTGCAGGCGCAGGCGATGAGCGAGGGTGGCGACATCTTCGTGCTCGAGATGGGCGTGCCGGTCAGGATCGTGGAGCTGGCTCAGCGGATGATCGGGCTTTCCGGGGTGCCGGCCTCGATCGAGTACACGGGCCTGCGTCCGGGCGAGAAGCTGCACGAGATCCTGGTGCACGGCGCCGAGGAGTTGCTGCCCACGGATTGCTCGGCAGTTGTGCGCCTGAGCCACGTTCCGGTGGTGGGCGATGACTTTTTGGCGTTCGTCGGGCGGCTGGAGAGTGCGGCGGATGCGGGCGAGGTCGATGAAGTGGCGCGCATGTTGCTGGATAGGTTGTGTTCGGATTCTGGATAGGTATTGTTTAGATATTTGAGGGAGCATGATGCCCAAGCGTTCTCCAGCAACTCTGGCTGCTGAAGCCGTGCCTCGCAAGAAGCCGCCT
>JAMDCK010000009.1 GCA_023488435.1 Actinomycetota bacterium | reverse complement strand
GTCGAGGACGAGCGTGTTTCGTCGGCATCTTTCGTGGTCGCCGAGTCGGTCATCACCGGAAGGTTCTGGCCTGACGCCGAGGCAAAGGCCGAAGGCGCCGATGCGCTTGTCTATTACACGTCGACTTTCGTGGGAGCTGACAGCCTCAACGAGCTGATGGCCGCCAATCCTGACGTCGACTACAAGGTGGATCCGACCACCCCGATACCGTGGGGCTCGATAGCCATGACGGTCCTGCCGATCCTGTTCTTCGCCGGACTGCTGATCTTCCTGCTCACACAGATGCAGGGCGGCAACTCCAAAGTGATGAACTTCGGGAAGGCCAAGGCCAAGAAGATGACGCGCGATCAGCCGCGGATTACCTTCAAGGATGTGGCCGGCGTCGACGAAGCCCTTGAGGAGCTTGACGAGATCAAGGAGTTTCTCGCCAACCCCGCCAAGTTCCAGGCGCTGGGGGCCAAGATCCCCAAAGGTGTCCTGCTGGTGGGCCCTCCGGGCACGGGTAAGACGCTGCTCGCAAGGGCTGTTGCCGGCGAGGCGTCGGTGCCTTTCTTCTCGATCTCGGGATCGGACTTCGTCGAGATGTTCGTCGGCGTCGGCGCAAGCCGCGTGCGCGATCTCTTCGAGCAGGCCAAGGCCTCGAGCCCCTGCATCATCTTCATGGATGAGATCGATGCTGTGGGCCGCCAGCGTGGCGCGGGTCTCGGCGGCGGGCATGACGAGCGCGAGCAGACCCTCAACCAGCTTCTGGTCGAGATGGACGGCTTCGACATCAAGGACAACATCATCTTGATCGCGGCGACCAACCGCCCCGACATCCTCGACCCGGCGCTGCTGCGTCCCGGGCGTTTCGACAGGCAGATCGTCGTGGACCGGCCGGATCTCAAGGGCCGTCACGATATCCTCAAGATTCACAGCGCCGGCAAGCCCATGGAAGACGAGATTGATCTCGAGGTCCTGGCGCGCCGCACCCCCGGATTCACCGGAGCGGACCTCGCCAACCTGGTGAACGAGGCTGCGCTTCTGGCAGCCCGCCACGGCAAGAAGAAGATCGACATGCTCGAACTCGACGAGGCCATCGAGCGCGTGATCTCCGGACCCGAGCGCAAGAGCCGCATAATCTCCGAGGAGGAGAAGCGGGTCATCGCATACCACGAGGCCGGGCACGCCCTTGTCGGCCACGTGCTTACCCACACCGACCCGATTCACAAGATCTCGATCATCGCCCGAGGTCAGGCACTGGGTTACACGCTGGCGCTGCCTCAGGAAGACAGGTTCCTGAACTCCCGTAGCGAGATGCTCGACGATATCGCGATGTTGCTCGGCGGCCGCGTGGCAGAGTCGCTGGCGGTAGGCGAGATAACCACCGGCGCGAGCAACGACATCGAGCGGGCGACCAAGATCGCCAAGGCGATGGTGACGCGCTTCGGCATGTCGGAGAAGCTCGGGCCGCAGACGTTCGGCGATGCGACCCACGAGGTCTTCCTCGGCAGGGATTTCAGCGCGAATGCGGATTACAGTCCGGAGATCGCGTACGAGATCGACAAGGAGATCAAGACGCTCATCGACCAGTCGTATGACAGGGCGCGGGCGATTCTCATGGAGCGCCGTGACCAGCTCGAGCTGATCACCGACGTGCTCATCGAGCGCGAGACGGTCGATAAGGAGGAGCTCGCTGCGCTTCTCGAGAACCGCTGGGCCGAGTTCTTGGTGACCGAGAAGGAGGCCGAGGCCAAGAAGGCCGAGCAGGCCGAGAGCGGCGCCGAGGAGCAGAAGGCCGCGGCTTCCGAGGCTGAGGCCGCCGATGAGCCGCAAGCCGGGGATGCCGATCCGGACTCAAGCGATGGAACCGAAGTCCCGGACACCCCGCCGGTGATAGGCCGGGCGTGAACCGCGAGAAGATAGAGGCGGGCGTGAGGCTCATCCTCGAGGGCGTCGGGGAGGATCCCGACCGCGAGGGGCTGCTCGAAACGCCTCGGCGAGTAGCCGACATGTACTCGGAGGTCTTCGCCGGGATGACCGTCGACCCCGCCGAGCACTTCCGGGTGACCTTCAACGAGGCGCACCAGGAGATGGTGCTTCTGCGAGACATTGCGCTGTACTCGATGTGCGAGCATCACCTGACGCCGTTCATGGGGCGGGCGCATGTGGCCTACATCCCGGGCGAGGACGGCCGGATATGCGGCTTGTCGAAACTCGCTCGCGTGGTCGACGCGTACGCGCGACGCCCACAGGTCCAGGAGCGACTCACCTCGCAGATCGCCGATACGCTGGTGCGATGTCTCGAGCCGGCCGGAGTCATGGTCGTGATCGAGGCCGAGCATCTGTGCATGTCGATGCGTGGCGTGCAGAAGCCCGGATCGATAACGACGACCAGCGCCGTTCGGGGACTTTTCGAGAGTAACCCGGCCACCCGTGCCGAGGCCATGTCACTCATCACCATCGGCAGATAGGCGCGCTTGACGCGAAGGATCGGGCGATCATGGGCATCTGGAGATGCGGCACCATCGAACTGACTTGCGACCGTCCGCTGGTGATGGGCATCGTGAACGTGACGCCGGACTCCTTCTACGACGGCGGCCGCTACGGCTGCATCGAGAGCGCCGTCCGACACGCACAAGACCTCCTCGACGCCGGCGCTCACATGATCGACGTGGGCGGGGAGTCCACCCGTCCGGGCGCGGACGCGGTCGATCCCGATGAGGAAGCGGCCCGCGTGCTGCCCGTGGTGGCTGCTTTAGCTGCCGAAGGGGGCTTCCCGGTATCCGTCGACACGCGCCACGCGTCGGTGGCCGCAGCCGCCATCGAGATGGGCGCGAGCGTGATCAACGACGTCACCGGATTCGCTGACCCCAAGATGCGCCAGGTGGCCGCCGCTTCGGATGCGGGACTGGTGGTCATGCACATGCTCGGCGAGCCGACGACGATGCAGGAGCGGCCCGTCTACGACGACGTGGTCGCCGAGGTGAAGCAGCATCTACTTTCCCGAGCGGACGCGCTACTCGCCGAAGGAGTCGCACGCGAGCGCATCTGTTTGGATCCGGGGATAGGTTTTGGTAAGACGATCGAGCACAACCTGGCGCTGATGCGCTCGCTGCACGAGTTCGCTTCGGCAGGCTATCCGGTCATGCTGGGGGCGTCGCGCAAGCGCTTCATCGCGGACCTGTGTGGCGCATCGGCCGGCGGACCTAAGAATCGCCTGGGCGGCAGCATCGCCGCAGCGGTGATGGGTGCCGCAAGGGGTGCCGCCGTGATCCGGACGCACGATGTCGCCGAGACCGTCCAGGCCCTGTGTGTTGCCAGGGCACTATCTAGAGGGTGAGAGCCATGCGCGTCCACATCGGGCTGGGAAGCAATCTGGACCTGCCGGGCGGCGACAAGCTAGCCGCGATCGCCAAGGCGCTCGCGCATGTCGAGGCGCTCGAAGGGACCTCGGTGATGGCGGTCTCCTCGGCGGTTGAGAGCGAACCCTGGCCGAATGCGAGCAGCCCCGTCTTCGTGAACGCGGTGGCGATCATCGAGACTTCGCTGCAGGTGGAGAACCTGCTTGCGGCCGTCAAGGACATCGAGGTCGGGTTGGGGCGCGATCCCGGGGCCGAGCGCAACGCACCGCGGGTCATCGACATCGACATCCTGCTCGCGCAAGGCGAGGAGCGCACGAGCGGCGCGGCGATCATCCCGCACCTTCGGATGGCCGAGCGGGACTTCGTGATCACGCCGCTGCTCGAAGTCGACGCCGACGCGAGGTGGCCCGACGGGTCGCCGGTCACGCGGGATAGCGTGCGCGTCGGGCGCGTGGTCCGCGACTTGGGTCCGGTGCCGGGCTTCTCCCGCCCGCCATCGGTGGCGGCCGTCGGCCACGAGTGGGAGACCGTGCTGGAGTTCGGCGAGGATCCGGCGCCATTCTCGCGGGGGCCCGCGTTCGTGCTCGGCGGATTTCCGGGGCAGGTCGGTATGGCCGGGCAGGTCGAGGGCTCCTTGGCCGAGATGGTCCTGACGCAGGAGCGCATCGCATGGATGTGGGACCCGTTCGACCCCAAGCTCGCCAGCGATCCCTACGGGTTCACTCGGCGGTACACGCTCAAGGTGCCTGCGCCAGATGCCGTACGGGCGCGCGAGCTGCTTGCGTCGATCGCCGCGGCACCGATCGACTGGAGCGATGCGGGGGAGGAGTGATCGGGTAGTCGCTGAAAGTTGAATGTTCCGAGTGATGCCACGATAATGATTCTTGCGGGGCTGTAGATACCGGTGGAGGTCGATGGCGTGATTCCCATACTCAAGGACAAGCATGATGCGATCGTCTCCCTGTGTGAGCGACACCATGTATCCCGCATGTACGTGTTCGGGTCAGCAATTCGCGACGACTTTCGTCCCGGTGGAAGTGACATCGACCTGCTCGTTGAATTCGCGCCTATGGAGCCCTACGAGAAGGCCAAGTCCTACTTCGCCTTACTCGATGACCTCAAAGAGCTGCTTGGTTCAGATGTCGATCTCGTGTCCGCCGGTGCGGTCAAGAACCGCTTCATCGCGGCTGATATCGAGCTCACCAAGCAGGTGTTGTATGCCGCGTAGCGTCCTGGCATATCTGGCGGACATCATCGACGCTTGCGACACGATCGATCTTGCGCTCAAAGATATCGACCTCGCTGGTTACCAGAGCGATCCGATCATCCGCGCAGCTGTGGAGCGTCAGTTCATCACGATAGGAGAGGCCGTGAACACGTTGTCGCGGCTGGATCCTAGCTTGGCGCTGAGGATATCGCACGCTTCGATGATCGTCGGCTTTAGAAATCAGCTTACCCACGATTATCCGTCGATCGACGACGTAATCGTTTGGGGAATCGCCACCCACGAAGCCTCGGTGCTCAGAGGAGAGTGTTCGACTCTGCTCGATGAGCTCCACGCGGCCGACTGATACTCGTCGTGGACATCGAGGATGCCCCTGACCCCGCCTGATGATATACTGCGTTCTCACCCCGTACGGGACCGCTTGGATCTCCCGCAAGGAGGAGACTGAGACGGTAGAACCGGGAAAGGAGCGCCCATGGGCGACACAGCTTCCTCACAGAGACCACCACGGGTCTCGATTCTGACTTTGCTTGAGATGAAACGCGCAGCTCTACCTATCGCGATGCTCACCGCATACGACGCGCCTTCGGGCCGACTCGCCGATGAGGCCGGTGCCGATGTCGTGCTGGTCGGCGACTCGCTCGGCATGGTGGTGCTCGGCTACGACTCGACGCTTCCGGTCACACTCGACGACATGCTCCACCACGGTCGCGCTGTGGTGCGAGGCGTGCAGCGCGCGCTCGTCGTGGTCGACATGCCATTCATGACATTCCAGGTCACTGCCGCCGATGCGCTACGCAACGCCGGGAGCATACTCGCCGAGACAGGCGCACACGCCGTCAAGGTCGAGGGCGGAGCGACCATCGCGCCGACAGTACGCAGGCTCACCGAAGCCGGCATCCCGGTGATGGGCCACGTCGGCCTGACGCCGCAATCCGTGCACCAGCTCGGCGGATTCCGAGTGCAAGCCAAAGACGCGCAGGCGGCCAGGCGACTCCGCGACGACTGCCTCGCGCTGCAGGATGCGGGCGCGTTCGCGGTCGTCCTCGAGTGCATCCCCGCCGAACTCGCCGAGGTCGTCAGCTCGCAGCTTACGATCCCGACGATCGGCATCGGCGCGGGCGTCGGATGCGACGGGCAGGTGCAGGTCTTCCACGACATCCTCGGCCTTGGTGGTTCGAAGTCGCCCAGGCATGCGAAGCGTTACGCCGAGATCGGCTCGGCGATGACCCAGGCGCTCGGCGATTATGTCGCGCAGGTGCGGGGGCGCGAGTTCCCCGGCGATGAGCAGTCGACCCGGCTCGATCCCGCCGTGCACGCCGAAGTCCTTCGATCGCTGGAAGAAGGCTAGCCGGTGGAGAAGGTCGTATCGAAAGAGGAGGCGCGGCAGGCGATCGCCGATGCGGTGCGTGAAGGCAGGACGATCGCCTTCGTGCCGACGATGGGCGCCCTGCACGAAGGCCACCTGTCGCTGGTGCGCGCCGCCAAGCGCAAGCGGGCCGCGTACGTCGTGGCCTCGGTCTTCGTGAACCCCTCGCAGTTCGGCGAGTCGACGGATTTCGAGTCGTACCCGCGTGACCTGGCCAGGGACGCGTCGCTGCTCGCTGCCGAGGACGTCGATCTGCTCTTCGCCCCGACCGCCGAGGTGATGTACGGTCCCGGCGGCGGACTGGCACCCGGCGCGGCCACAGTCGACCCGGGCCCGCTCGGCGATCTCTGGGAAGGTAGCTCGCGCCCCGGGCACTTCGTGGGCGTCGCCACGGTCGTCGCCAAACTCTTCGGCATATTGAGACCGCAGCTCGCGTTCTTCGGCGAGAAGGATTATCAGCAGCTCCGCATCGTCGAGAAGGTCGTGCGGGACTTGGATATCGCGACCACGCTCGTCGCGTGCCCCGTCGTGCGTGACCGGGACGGACTCGCGCTCTCATCGAGAAACGCGCTGCTCGGCCCCGGCAATCGCACCGACGCGCTCGCGCTCTACGCTGCGCTGCAGGCGGCCGAAGGCGCGCTGGCTCGAGGCGAGGCGTCTGCCGACGCGCTCGAGGCCCTCATGGCCGCCGAGTTCGCCGCCAGACCCGGCGCCGATCTCGACTACGCGGTCGTCGTCGATCCGCTTACGCTCGCGCCGATGCCGGTGGTCGACCGCCCGGCGCGTGCGCTCGTGGCCGGCCGCGTCGGGTCGGTGCGCCTGATCGACAACGCACCGCTCACGCCGCCCTTGGACCGCCCATGAGCACCCACAACGCCATCGCGGAGCAGGTCCGAGGCCTTGCCGCCGAGCGCGGTGCGGTCATACTCGCTCACAACTATCAGCGCGCGGAAGTCCAGGACGTCGCGGATTTCGTCGGCGATTCGCTGGGGCTTTCCCGGCAGGCTGCGGCGACTTCGGCAGATGTGATCGTCTTTGCGGGAGTGCACTTCATGGCCGAGACCGCGAAGATCCTCTCGCCCACCAAGACGGTGCTGATGCCCGAACCGGCTGCCGGATGCCCGATGGCCGACATGATGTCCGCCGATGCCCTGGCGACGTGGCGCGCCGAGAACCCCGGGATCCCCGTGGTCACATACGTGAACTCGACCGCGGCGGTCAAATCGCTCACCGACATCTGCGTCACGAGCGCCAACGCTGTCGCCGTGGTCCGCTCCCTGGACGCGCCCAAGGTGCTTTTCGGCCCCGACCGCAATCTGGCGGCCTGGGTCGCGCGGGCGCTTCCCGAGGTCGAGATCGTCCCGTGGCCCGGATACTGCCCGATCCACGAGGAGGTCACGATTGCCCAGGTCTCCTCGGCGATGGAGACGCACCCCGATGCCGAGGTGCTGGTGCACCCAGAATGCCGCCCCGAGGTCGTCGATCTCGCACATGCGGTGCTCTCGACGAGCCAGATGCTCGCTCATGCGGCCGCCAGTCCGGCCGACGAGTTCATCGTGGTGACCGAGGAGGGCCTGCTGCACGCGCTATCGAAGGCCGCGCCGGGCAAGCGGTTTTTCAACATCGAGCCGAGGATGCTTTGCCCCAACATGAAGGTCACGACGATCGAGAAGGTCCGCGACTCGCTGCTGTTTGCGCAGCACGCGATCGACGTCGATGAAGATGTGGCCGCCCGGGCGCGGGCCGCCGTCGAGCGCATGATAGCCATTGGCTGACCTCGGCGGACAGAGGCGCTGCGACGTTCTCGTGGTGGGCAGCGGGATCGCGGGACTGACCGCGGCGCTGTGTCTCGCGGGCAAGCGCTCGGTCACGCTCGTCACGAAGTCGCGGGTCGAGGACACCAGCACGTGGCACGCGCAGGGAGGCATCGCCGGGGCGGTCGGGGAGACCGACTCGGTCGAGCTGCACCTGGCCGACACGCTGGCGGCCGGCGCGGGGATCAACGCCTCCGAGGTCGTGGAGGCGGTCGTGGGCGAGGCCGCCGAGGCCCTGCGCGAGCTGCAGGCGTTCGGGGTCGGCTTCGATCACTCGGCACCTGGGAAGGTGAGCCTGGCCCGCGAGGGCGGCCATTCGCTGCCGAGGGTCCTGCACTCGGGCGACGCGACCGGCGCGGCGGTGCAAGACGCGCTGTCGAGATGCGTTCGGCAGGCCGCCGGGGTCGAGATTCTCGAGGAGCGTTTCCTTGTCGACCTGCTGGTCGAAGAGGGCCGCTGCACGGGTGCGATCGTCCGCGACATGACCACCGGGATCGCCGAAGTGTGCCGCGCCGACGCCGTCGTGCTCGCGACCGGCGGCTGCGGGCAGGTCTATCGCGTGACCACCAACCCTGCGATAGCAACCGGCGACGGGGTAGCGGCCGCGTGGCGCGCCGGGGCCGAGATCGCTGACCTCGAGTTCGTGCAGTTCCACCCGACGGCTCTGGACCACGAGTCGAGCCCCAAGTTCCTCATCACCGAAGCCCTGCGCGGCGAAGGTGCCTACCTGCTGGACTGCGCCGAGCAGCGCTTCATGCTTGGCCTCCATCCGCTCGCCGAACTCGCCCCGCGCGACGTGGTCAGCCGCGAAATCGAGAGCGTCATGGCGCGCTGCGGGCGCCCGAACGTGTGGCTCGACGCGCGCCATCTGGGCGGCGACTATCTCAAGCAGCGCTTCCCGACCATCTGGGAGATGTGCGTCGAAGCCGGATACAACCTGGCGACCGACCTCATCCCCGTGGCACCTGCCGCCCACTACATGATCGGCGGCGTACGGGTCGACATCGACGGACGCTCCTCGCTTGCGGGCCTCTTCGCCACCGGCGAGGTCGCGGCGAGCGGGCTGCACGGAGCGAACCGACTCGCATCCAACTCGCTTTTGGAGGGGCTGGTGTTCTCTCGGCGGATCGCGCGAGCGTTACTTGCCGAGGAGCCCTCGGCGCACGCGGAGCCCGCGGCGGACTCGGAGCCCGCAGCGGCCCCGCGCTCGGAGGCCCCGCAGGTCGCGGCCGCCACACCCGGCGCCCTCGCAGGCGCTGCGATCCGCGAGCAGCTGCAGGAGGTGATGTCGAGCTTCGTCGGCGTCACGCGCTCGGCGGAGTCGCTCGCACACGCGACTCGCGAGATTGCTGCGCTCGCCAGTGCGCCCGAGGCCGCGGCCGACCCCGAACTCGCGAACCTGCTCACAGTCGCCGGGCTCATCACGCAGGCCGCTGCTGCGCGCGAGGAGACCCGCGGGACCCACCATCGCGACGACTTCCCCGACCGCCGAGACGACCGCTGGCGCGGCCACCTGGTCTGGCGCCGCGGCGAGTCCGCCAGGTTCGAGCCGACGAAGGGCGGTGACGCCGGATGACCGGCCACCAGCGACCGCTCGTCGAGGTCCCGCCCGCCGACGACATCATCGCGCTCGCACTCGCCGAAGACCTCGGCGTCGACGCCTCACTGCTGCGCATCCCCGGCGGCGCGCCCGATCTGCTCGACCGCGACGTCACCTCGGCAGCGCTCGTCCCGGCGGACGCAGTCTTCGAGGGCCGCATCGTCCTGCGCTCCGAAGGCGTGCTGTGCGGCCTGCCGATTGCTGCGCGGGTGTGGGAGATGCTCTCCTCGGCAGTCGGGCTTGCTCGCGGAGTCGAGGTCGAGCCGCTGCTGCTGGAGGGCACGGGTGTCTCGGCGGGTATCGCGGTCGCGCGCGTGAGCGGTCCTGCGCGAGCGGTCCTCGCTGGCGAGCGGAGTGCGCTCAATGCGCTCATGGTGCTCTCAGGCGTCGCCACGACGGCTGCGCGCTGGCAGGCCGAGGCGGGCGACGGGCTCGCGGTCGTCGACACCCGCAAGACGCTGCCCGGGCTGCGTGGCCTCTCGAAGTACGCCGTGCGCATCGGCGGCGCGCATAACCACCGCGTGGGGCTGTACGACATGGTGCTCGTCAAGGACAACCACATCCGCTTCGCCGGGTCGATCGCCGAAGCCGTCGTCACGGCGCGCACGCACGCACCGGGCCTTCGGGTGCAGGTCGAGGCCGATGCCGCCGAGCAGGCCATCGAGGCCGTCGCCGCAGGCGCGGACATGCTGTTGCTCGACAACATGGATGACGCTGCACTCAAGCATGCGATCGGGGTCGTGCGCGAGGTTGCCGCTCGGCGTGGGGCTCAGGTGCTCATCGAGGCGAGCGGATCGGTGGCTTTCGAACGGCTCGCGGCGCTTCGCGAGGTCGGGGTCGACAGGGTCTCGACGAGTGCGCTCACCCTCGCGCCGCCGCTGGATTACGGGCTGGACGAGGGCTGAGGCGGAGAGTGGATCGCAGAAAAGCAGAAACCGCCCTGGTGGACGGTTTCGCGCCCTGCACCTCAGCACAGGGGTAATCTGACAACCATACTGCTCTTCGGCCTGTGCCCTGTCAACAGCTATTGCACCGAGTAGTCGTAGAATCCTTCGCCGGCTTTGCGGCCGGATTTACCTTCCTCGACCAATTGCCGAAGCATCGGTCTAGGCGCGTAGGCAGTATCCCCAAGCCGATCATGTAGGTCGTCCATGATGTTGACGACGACATCCAGTCCGATCAAATCGGCAAGGGCCAACGGGCCCATCGGGTGGTTCAGTCCAAGGCGAATGGCCTCATCGATGTCCTCGGCGGGCGCGACGCCATCCTCGAGTGCGCGAACAGCCTCGTTGAGCAGCGGCATCAGAACTCTGTTGACGACGAACCCGGGGCTGTTGGCTACTCGGACTGGGATCTTACCAAGCGCTAGGCTCAGCTCGAACAGCCGCTCGTCAGTATCATCATCGGTCTGGGGCGCCCGCACGACTTCCACGAGCCGCATCCTGATCGGCGGGTTGAAGAAGTGCATTCCCCCGAAGCGCATCGGGTGCTCGAGTGCGCTGGCGAGAACATCGAGAGGGAGCGAGGAGGTGTTCGTGGCGATGAGACACTCGGAAGAAACGGCCTGCTCTATGCTGCGCAATACCGCAAGCTTCGGTTCGACCTCTTCTACGACTGCTTCAATCACCAGATCGCACTCGGCTAAGCTCGCAAGATCGTCTGAGAGGGCCAAGCTTGAGAGTGCGACGGCGAGTTGTTCGTCGTCCATGACGCGCACTAGTCGTGACTCGACCTTGGCTTTGGCGATCTCCAGGCGCTCCAGTGAGCGAGCCACCCAGACCACCTCGAGACCTCTTGCCAAGAAGAGTTCCACCAAGCCACGCGCCATCACGCCCGACCCCACTATACCGATGCGATATTCTGCCGCTGTCTGTCCGGCACCGAGGCTCAGCTTATCGCCGATCGCAACAGGCGCGTCGTGTTTCGAGATTGCGTGGCCGCCGTCATCGAGCATCACAAGCGCACACCAGTAAGGCACGTCCTCGTGCCCCAGCGATGGCGCGGCGACTTCGGTGACTGCGATGACCTTCCCGCTTCGCTCTCCGGTCTCGGCGAGAGGGGAACGACAGACGGTGCACTCATCGAATGGATAGCCGTACCTGCGTCCGCAACCCTGGCATGACCGCACACTCATGAGGGCCTCCCTAGGACCTGCACTGCGCAGGTTCCGCCGACGCCACCGACATTGTGGGTCACGGCCACGCGTGCATCACGCACTTGGCGATCCCCGGCCTCGCCTCTGAGTTGTTGGCAGGCTTCGTACACCTGACCGACGCCGGTGGCGCTGATAGCGTGTCCGCCAGCCTTCAGGCCGCCGCTCGGATTGATCGGCAGCTCGCCGCCGGTACTCGTTTGCCCGGCTCGGATGAGATCGACGGCTTCTCCGGGAGCGGCCAGCCCAAGATCCTCCATTGCCACGATCTCGGCGATGGTGAAGCAATCGTGAACCTCGGCGAGATCGATGTCCGACGGGGATATCCCGGCCTGGGCGTAGGCCATCCGTGCCGCCTCGCGCGCGCTGGCGAACGTGTCGTGCTCGTCGCGCTGTGCCAGTGAGATGACATCCGTGCTCAATCCGGTGCCGATCAAAGGCACGCTGCGTGCATCCTTCGCCTCCGCCGACAGAATCACTGCCGAAGCACCGTCAGACACAGGGCAGCAATCGAACAGTCGCAGTGGAGTAGCAACGGTCGCCCCGCAATCTATATCGGCCTGGCTCACCTGCTTGTGATAGAAGTGGGCCAGCGGATTGAGCTGTGCATTGGCGTGGTTCTTGAGGCTGAGGATCTCGAAGTCGTCGGTGCGTGTGCCGTATCGCTGCATGTGACGCTGAGCTACCAGGGCGTAGGATGCGGGAAAGTTCAGTCCCTGCAGCTGATCGAGGATCACATCTCCGGCCATGCCGATGTTGCGGGTGAGTTCACCGGTCGGACGGCCGGATAGCCGCTCAACCCCGATGACCAGGATGGGATCGTAAGCAGCCAGCATGTGGACCGCTTGATGCACCGCCGCTCCTCCGGAAGCGCACGCTGCTTCCACTCGCCAGCCCGGTCGCCGCACACCTGGAAACAGGCCAGCAATCACAGAGTTGAGGTGTAGTTGGGACTCGTTAGGCCCGCCGAGGAAATTGGCGACAATGAACGCCTCGATATCCTCTATCGACATCCCCGCATCATCCAGGGCGCCGAGAATGGCCTCTTGTGCGAGACGGGGCATCGCATGAGTGGAAGGGCCGAAGCGGGTTTTTCCAGCGCCGATAACATAGCAGCTCAATCGATTCGCCCTTTCGAGTCAGTCGGCCATCATGGTTGATGCAACCATACGGTTTTCGGTCGGTGTATACAACCAACGGCACACTCTTTGATTAGGGGATTCTCGGATGGTTGCGCATGCAATATCATCGAGAGCATCCGCTGGGATCTCCTCGGCGATCGAAAAGGTTACGGACGGGCACGTTACCATGAATGCCATCACAGGAATCCCCATCATCGATTGGGCCTTGGGCCTATTGGATTACCACGGGTACGCGCTCGTGGTGTTCTTCACGACTTTCGAGAACCTGTTCATCATCGGGTCGTTCACGCCTGGCGAGACGATCGTGATCGCCTCGGCGTTCCTGACCTCGCCTGAGACGGGCACTTTGTGGCTTCCGGCGGTCTGGATCAGCTCGGTGGTGGGCACGGTGGTCGGGTCGAACATCTCGTACTTCTTCGGACTCAAGGGCGGGCGCAACACCCTGCTCAAGTACGGCCATCGCTTCCACATCACCGAGGAGCGCGTCGCCGAGGCCGAGGCATACTTCGAGGTGCATGGCCCCAAGGCGGTCTTCTTCGCGCGCTTCGCCACCGGCCTGAAGAACTTCGTGCCGGTCATCGCCGGCGTGACCCGGATGCGCATTCTCCACTTCCAGGGGTGGACGCTTTTGGGCGCCATCGCACAGACTTCGCTCATGTGCGCCATAGGCGTGCTGGTCGGGGAGAACTTCGACAAGGCCCTCGATATCGCACGTGGCTTCGGGATATTCGGGTTGCTGCTGTTCACCACGGTGATTACGCTGGCCATCCTCGCCAGAAGGCGCTTCTACAGGAAGCGTCGCGAGAAGGTTCTCGAGGAGGCCATGCACCTCCATGAGATCGAGGGGTCTGCCGCCGAGGATGTGCTCGCCGAGAGTGCGCCCACCGCCGAGAGCGCGTCAGCCAGCGAGCCACCCGCCAGCGACCGATGAGCACCCGACGATCCGACGTGCTCGCCGCGCTGATCGAGGCCGATGGCGCCGCGGTCTCGGGCGAAGAACTCGCCGCCCGCCTCGGTGTCAGCCGCGCTGCCATCGCGAAGCACATCGCCGCCCTGGGTGCCCTAGGCTACCAGGTCGAGGCGGTGACCGGAGTCGGATACTCGCTGGTAGCCGCTCCTGACCTTCCCGTGCCCGGAGCCGTCCGCGCCTTTGTGCGCGACCCGATGTGGGTCCGGCTGGAAGGCGGGGTCGAGACCGGCTCGACCAACGACGACGCGCGCACGCTCGCCCGCGAAGGCGCTCCGCACGGGACCGTCGTGCTCGCCGCCAGGCAGACCGCTGGGCGCGGACGCCTGGGTCGAACGTGGGAGTCGCCCGAAGGTGGCCTCTACCTCTCGGCGATCCTCAGGCCCCAAGTGGGCCTCGCCGACCTAGCGCCGATGGCGCTCGTGATCTCCCTCGGCGTGGCGCGCGGGCTTGCCGGTCTCGGCGTCGATCCGAGCTTGAAGTGGCCCAACGACCTGCTGCTGGGCCCCGGGAAGCTCGCGGGCGTGCTCATCGAGATGTCTGCCGAGGCGGACCGCGCCGAGTGGATGGTCGCAGGCGTCGGCATCAACGTCCGGCCGTCGGCCACTCGGATTGAAGGCGCCGGCTATCTCGCGGATGTGGCGAGCCCACAGGCCGATCTTCGGCTGGCGAACGTCGCTGCGGTCGTGCTCGACGGGATCGCCTCGGCATTCGCCGAGTGGAGCACACGGGGATTCGAGGCCCTGCGCGAGGAGTATGAGCGCCGGTCGATGTTCGCCGGTGCCGATGTGGTGGTGCGCGACGTGACCGGAGCTGTACGCGCCGCCGGGATCGTGCAGGGGATCGACGGGCTCGGGCGGCTCGTGCTGCACGCCGAAGGTGGGGCGGTCGCGGTTGTCTCGGCAGGTGACGTGACGCTTCGGGGGAGCGCCGAGTAGGGCGCGGTGCTTGACGGCGGGCCTCGGCGTGCGTATTGTAAACCGACTACAAACGAAGGTTTACAAGTGGAGATGACAATGACATCAAGCCCGGCCCCCGCAACCAGAGACAGACTTTTCAGCGTCCGAGACGTCACGACCATCGCCCTGTTCGCAGCGGTCATCTCGGCGTCTGCCGTGATTTCCATCCCGATCGGCGCGGTGCCAATCACCCTGCAGGTCTTCGCGGTCCTGCTCGCCGGCCTGCTCCTGCGCCCGCTGGCGGCGTTCGCGGCCGTGGGCGTGTACCTGCTCCTCGGCGCTGCCGGCGTGCCCGTGTTCGCGGGCTTCGCATCCGGCATCGGCGTGCTCATCGGCCCCACCGGCGGCTATCTCTTCGGGTTCGCAGCGGCAGCGCTGGCGGTCGCACTGCTGGTCAAAGCGTTCTCCGGCAGGGTCACCCCCATCATCGCCGAAGGCATCGCCTGCGCAGTCGGAGTCGCGGTGATCTACGTGCTCGGCTGGGCCCAGCTCATGCTTGTAACCGGTCTTTCACCCGCCGAGGCATTCATCGGGGGCGTCGCACCATTCATCGTGCTCGATATCGCAAAGGCCGCGGTCGCGGTCGGAGTGGCCGCATCGATCCGCCGAACCGGGCTCGTGAGCGTCAGAACGGCGGCCTGAAGACCCGACCTTCCTCGATGTCAGACCCCTGAGTAATATAGGTCGTGTAACTTTGTTCCGCGATCGATAGGGGAAAGATGAGCAGGTCGTTCAAGTTCGTCCACACAGCTGACATCCACCTAGACGCACCGTTCGTTGGAGTCAGCGCCAAGGACGTCAGGGTTCAAGAGGAGCTCATCAGGGCGACCTATGCGGCGCTCGACCGCGTCGCCACCATCGCCGTGGAGCGCCAAGTCGATTTCGTGGTTGTCGCAGGTGATATATACAACACCAAGGACAAGAGCACGCGAGCCCAGCTTCGCTTCCGCTCCGTGATGCAGCGACTTGCCGAGGCAAACATTGGCGTCTACCTCGTCCACGGCAACCACGATCCCGCCAACGGGTACTCGGCTGGACTCGACATGCCCGACAACGTGCACTACTTCTCCACGACCAAGGTCGAACGCATCGAGGTCAAGGACGCCTCCGGTCAGACCCTTTGCGCACTGTACGGGCAGGGTTTCGGGACAGCCGTTGTGACCGACAACCTAGCCCGTCGTTTCTCTCGGCAGGCCGGAGACGAGACCGCGATCGGGGTGTTGCACGCCAACGTCGGCGGCCAGCAGGGATACGAGAACTACGCTCCTTGCACTCTGCAGGACCTGCGAGACGCCAAGATGGATTACTGGGCACTGGGCCACATCCATAAGAAGCAGGATCTTGGGGATTCTCCCAAGATTCGCTATTGCGGCAGCCCACAGGGCCTCAACCCCAAGGAGGATGGTGCTCACGGCTGCTGGGTGGTGACGATGAACCGCGGTGAGGTGACCGAAGAGGAGTTCGTCGAGACCGACTCGGTGCGCTGGCATCAAACAACCATCGATGTAGGACAGATGAACAAGGTCGATGACCTTGTCGACGCGCTGAGGGATGAGTGCACCCGTTGCCGCGTGGAGTCGGGCGGCCGCCCCGCCATCGTCAGGATCGATCTTGTCGGCCGCACCGAGGTGAATGCTTCGATCTCAAGGGGAAGCACCTTCGACGAAGTGGTCGAGGAGCTACGCCGCGAACAACTCGAAGCGACCCCGTGGCTTTTGGTCGAGCGCGTACGCAATCGCACTCACCCTGCGTTCGATATCGAGTTCTTGCGTGAGGTAGAGGACTTCACGGGTGACCTGATCCGGTTCACCGACACGCTAGAGGGCCACACGGCGGCCAAAGCGTTTTTGGGTGAAGTGCTGGGAGGCGTCGACACAGCCTTCGGCGAGTTCGAACGAGACGAGGCGGAGTTGATCAGAAGAGCTCGCGACCTGAGCTTGAGCCGCCTTTTGGAGGAGGACCGATGATGAGACTAAAGAGAGTGGTGGCCGAACATTTCGGCAGGCTCAAAGGCGCACAACTCGGTGATCTTGATAAGGGCTTGAATGTGGTTCTTGGCCCCAACGAGGTCGGAAAGACCAGCTTTGCCAATCTGGTAAGGCAGCTCTTCTACGGATTCGCTGGTAAGCGCGGCGGTGAAGCCGCATACGTCGTAGATGACGGCAAGCGTCAGGGGCTGCTGGTCTTAACAGACGGCAGCGGTGAGTGGAGCGTCAAGCGAGTGGACGGAGCCCACGGTGGACCTGTCAGTGTCACTGCCCTGAGTGGTGCAGATCAGCCGGACATCCTCAACAACGTCACATCGGGTATCAGCAGGGAGGCCTTCAGGGTCGTCTTGGGCTTCGGATTGTCCGAGTTGGCCGAGATCGAGAAGGGGAGTGCTTCAAACGATGGAGTTTTGTCGCGACTGTTCGCTGCGCAGGCAGGTCTGGCGGTCAATCCCGCCGACGTGAAGGCCGACCTCGAGAAGGAAGCGGGCGAGCTTTGGGCACCGAGCAAGTCCAAGCCGATCCTCAATCAACTCAAGGCTCAGATCAAGGCAATCAAGTCCGAGATAACGCAGCTGGAGGCCAAGGCGAGCGGATACGCCGCTGACCAGGAGAGGTACAGAAATCTCTCCGACGAGCTGGAAGAGGCTCGAACAGCGAGAGAGCAGGCGCAGAGAGCGGCCAAGGCGCTAGCCGTTTACGAACAAGAGCTACGGACACTCGAGGGCACTCGGGAAGAGATGCGCAAGCAGATAGCTTCGGCCGGGCCGGATCTGGAGCGAGCGAATCAGGCTCTGGGTAGCATCAAGGTCGATGACGACCTGTTCGCTGCAACCCCCGCCATCGAGGCGGTGTTGAGTGATTTATCCGGTTTCGAACAGCAAATGAGTGCTATCGCTAATCACGATTCGAGCATCATCGAACTGGAAGCTAGAACGAAGACGATCCTTGGGGATGTCGGGATAACCGCTACGCAGGCTCAGGATGCTGACATCACACCAGACAGCATCGCGGGCATCGAGAAGTGGCGCGCCCAGCTCGTCAAGAAGGAGCATGCTTCCGATGAGGCCACACGCAAAGCGCAGGACCTTGCGGCTAGATGCGAGGAGTCCGAACAAGTCACAGAGGCCACTGCGCAACCTGCATCGTCTGGATACCGTTCGCCGGGAATCATCATGGCGGCCACCGGACTTCTACTGGTTGCATCGGGGGCTGCGCTGGGTGAGATAGTCTCGCTGGTGCTTGGGTTGGCTGTGTTGGGAGCCGGCGCATTCTTCCTCTGGCGCAGTCGTGGGGCGGGACCATCCAAGCAGCCAGAGTCTGCGCCGGCCGAGATCGCAGTGCAAATGAAATCTGCGAAGCGGGACGCCGAGCTTCGCCGGGCCGAGTTCGAATCTGATCTGCAAGGTTGGAGCCAGTGGCTGACCAGCAAAAGTCTGGATTGTGCGGGCGAGAATCCCACGGCGGTAGCAACGACCGTGGCTGCCATAAAAGAGTGGAGATCTGTGGTTGCGGACCTAGACAAGGTTCGTGCGCTGCGATCCAAAAACGAGGCATGGTGCGAGGACTATCTTGAGCGTCTGAACAAAGCCGTTGAAGGATTGAGGGGCCTTCCCTCGGCATCCTCGCTCGTGGATGTCGCAAGTGCTGCGGCTAGCATCAAACACATGAAAGATCAGAACACGGCTGCCATGCATCAACGCGAGACAGTCAGGCGCACGATCGAGCGACTCGCGGATGATTTGGCCAAGTGGCAAAACGAGCTGGAAGCGACTCGGAGCAAGATTGAGGAGGTGCTGGAGAAGGTCGGCCTGTCTCCGGGTGCCGATGTGGCTCAGCTAAGCGCCCTAAGCCAGGAAGCCGATTTGGAGGCAAAAGTCCTGGGCGAGAAGTATGACGATGTGTTGCGAAATCATACGGAACTCAAGCAAAAGCTGGGTGAAGAGGAGCGGGATTCCTCGATGGCTGCGGCAAGGCTCGAGATGACGGGCCTCGAAGAGTTGGTCCAGCAGAAGCTAGAGGAGTATGCCGTCCTCGCGATAGCGGCCCGGCTCGTCGAGCGCACCCAAAAGGAGCATGAGAAGAACCGTCAGCCAGCCGTGATTCAACGTGCCGGTCAGATTTTCGCCGACATCACGGAGGGGCGTTACACGGGAGTCGTCGTGCCGGGTGACGGTCGTTTCATCGTCCTCAATGGGAATTCGGATGCGATACCCTCGTCGGAGTTGTCGACGGGCACGGTGCAGCAACTCTATCTCGCGCTGCGCTTCGCCCTGATCGAGACCCTAGATGCAGTGGGGGTTGGACTGCCCGTGATAATGGATGACGTCCTGGTCAATGCCGACCCCACCAGGAGGGAAGGGCTGGCAAGGGCGATCGTCGAGCTGTCCGGACATCGCCAGGTCATTTTCTTCACGTGTCATCCTGAGACTGCGGAGCTACTCAGCGGCGTGGCAGACCCAAAGAACGGCATGCCCGGCGTGAAGCGGATCAGTCTTTCAGGGCCGGCAGCCTGACCGTGAAGCAGGTGCCGTTCGGGGTCAGGTTCTCGACGTCGATCTCGCCAGCGTGTCTGCTAACGATCGACTGCACTATCGCCAGCCCGAGACCAGCGCCTCCGGTCGTTCGGTCTCGGCTGGCCGACGTGCGATAGAAGCGATCGAAGATATGGGGGAGCGACTCCTCGTCGATGCCTGGACCTTCGTCACTCACGGTTACCACGGAGAACGCACCCTCGTGTCGCATCTCCAGGGTCACAGCTCCGCCCCGAGGAGTATGCCTTGAGGCGTTGTCGAGCAGGTTTGCAATCACCTGCTGTAGCCGATCCGGATCGCCGAGAACATCTGGTGCATCGCCGCTGACCCTGACATCGATACCGCGCTCCGATGTGGTGTGTTCCAGCGAGTCGACTGCGCCCAAGACGATCGATCGAAGCCTCGCTCTCCTCATCGGCAGCTCTCCGGTGGCTCCTTCGATGCGCTGTAGCGCGAGCAGGTCCTCGGCGAGTCGGGAAAGGCGCTCCGACTCCTTGACGATCGTGGCTAAGAATCGCTTCGTGTCTTCTGGCTCAACGTCGCCCTGCGCAAGTGTCTCCGCCGTGCCCCGTATCGCGGTGAGAGGACTCCGGATCTCGTGGCTAACATCGGAGACGAACCGGGACTTGCGCCTTTCCTCCCGCCGAAGCTCGTCGACCATCTCGCTGACTTGATCGGCCATCGTGTTGAAGGCCTCAGCAGCGGTGCGTGTTTCCTGCGGTCCTTGTGGAAGCACTCGTACTCCCAGGTCACCGGCCGCGAACATCTGTGCGCTGGATGCAATGTTGCGAAGTGGTCGTGCGAGCCAGCGAGACAGGATTTCTGCAAGCATGAACGTTGCCAGTGTGAAGATCACCGCCAGTAGCATCAGCGTGGCAGCATGATCGCGCAGTAGGGTCAGGCGCGAGAAAGTCTCTGCTGAAGCCACTGCGATTCCGATGACATCACCATTGTCCAGCATCGGCAAAGCAACAGTGAGCCTGATTCTACCGTCAGTCCCAGGTCGGCTCTCCACCCCGACCGAGCCTTCCATGGCTGAACGAACCTCGGGAAGATCCCCGAGTCCACTGCCACTAGCTGCAAGATTCCCCGAAACGGCGACAGGGACACCGTCGGGTTTGAGTATCGCAAGGTTCGAGTTGACCTCCAGAGCCGATTCCCGCAGCGCAGCACTCAGGGTCTCTCTGTCCTCGAGCCCCGTTTCGGCGGCGATGGCGGTCAGTAGCCGGGCCTCGGCGGTTAGGCGTTCCTCAAGTTTGCGGATGCCGTACGCTTGGACTTCCTCCAGGAAGTACCACGAAAGCGGCCCAGCAGCTGCGATAGCTATGACCAGCAAGGATATCAGCAGTTGTGTTCGTATCGAAGTTCGCACGGTACTTCCTCGGCGAAGGGGAGGGGCACGATCACGCCATCAAGGCGCGATCCGGTAGCCGTAGCCTCGGACGGTCTCGATCACGCCCGGGTCGACTTTGGCGAGTTCGAGCTTGTCGCGCAGCCGCTTGATGTGGGTGTCGACGGTCTTCGTCTCGACCAGGTGCTCCCACTGCCAGGCCTGCCGAAGTAGGTGCTCGCGACTGAGAACCATCCCAGGCTGAGCCATCAGCGTTGCCAACAATTCGAACTCTCGGGGTGTCAGGTCGATGACCCCATCGCCGAAGGTCGCCGAGTGGGTTCCTTTGTCCAGAACGATCCCGGAAACCTCGAGGCGCTGGCCGCCCGCGTCTGACTCCTGCGCCTTGTGAGTGGATCGACGCAACAGCGCACGCACGCGGGCCAGCAACTCATGGATGCCGAAGGGCTTGGCGAGATAGTCGTCACCGCCAAGCTCCAATCCAACGACCTTGTCTATCTCGGTGTCCCTCGCCGACAAAAAGAGAAGGGGCACGTTTGAGTGCTCTCGGATTCGCTTGCACACCTCATACCCGTCAATCCCCGGCAGCATGATGTCGAGTATCACGAGGTCGAACATTGTGCGCTCGGCAAGTGACACTGCGGTGTCGCCGTCGGCAGCAGTGATGACCTCGTAGCCTTCCTTCTTCAGGTTGTACGATATGAACTCGAGGATGGATTGCTCGTCGTCGACGACGAGGACCTTCGGGGGTGCGGTTCCTCCCACCATACGATCTCCGTTTCTAGGCTTCACCGGCGCAGGTTCGATGATAACATGCACGTTGGACGCCTCTTATTTCTGAGGACTGACTGTTGATTTGAGGATGACCAGCTCATGATCCTGACGATTGACATAGGCAACACACAGACCGTGCTGGGGCTTTTTGGCACCACGGATTCGGCGACGCTGCACTCCCACTGGCGGATATCGACAGACGCCATGCAGACCACAGACGAGCTCAAGGTAAAGCTCGCCGCTCTTCTCTCGGCGAACGGGAGGTCCTGGGGGGATATCGATGCGATCGTGATCGCTAGCGTCGTGCCCAGACTGACCGGCGCCTACGAGGAACTTGCGATCGATGCGACTGGCCAGCCACCCGTTGTTGTCGGCCCCGGAGTCAAGACCGGCATGCCGATACGCTATGACAACCCGCATGAGGTTGGAGCCGATCGCATCGCCAACAGCGTTGCCGCAGTCGAAGACTTCGGGGCTCCGGTGATTGTGGTCGACTTCGGGACTGCGACCACGCTCGACGTAGTAGATGCAGAGGGCGCGTACATCGGTGGCGCTATCGCCCCTGGTGTGGAGACCAGCGCCGAAGCGCTCTTCAAGAAGGCCGCGCGCCTATCCGTCGTTGACCTCGAAGCGCCCGAGACTGTCATCGGGACGAGCACCCGATCGAGCATCCAGGCAGGACTCGTCTTCGGCGAGGCGGTGATGGTCGACGGGTTGGTCAGGCGCATATGGGAAGAGCTGGGCGCCGAGACCCCGGTCATCGCTACCGGTGGTCTGGCTGAGCGTATGAGGCCTCTGTGCGCCACCATCACGCACTCCGACGTCGACCTCACGCTCAAGGGACTGCTCCTCATCTACGCGCGCAGCAAGGGTATCGATTCATGAGGTTCTACCGGATCGGCAACAAAGTCATCAGCCGAGACAAGCTTTTCGCAGTAATCGACGAGATACTCACCGACCGCGAGAACGGCTCCACGCAAGAAGAGGTGGCTAGCTCCCACAAGGTGCAGCGCACGTTCGTGTCCTTCCTCGAGTCGCTTGGCGAAGTCCGCCGAGGTCCCAAGGTGGCCCTGGTCGGCTTCCCGGTATCCAATGCCGACCCTGTCATCTCCCTTGCGGAGAGCAAAGGCTTGGATTTCGTGCTCGTCTTCTCGCAAAAGGAGCGTGAAGACGTCGAGTCGGCGTCGGGGTACGACGTCTTCAATCGGCTTCTGGAGACACTTGCGGCCCTACGCGACTTCGACCTGGTGGTCCTGATGGCCAGCGACTGGCGCATCGACCTCGTCGAACGCATCCTCGGTGCTGAAGTCATCGGCATTCCGCTCGGGACCTCACCTTTGCGTGAGGACGTCGAGGTGGATCTTGTCGCACTCGAAACACTCCTCGACGACGTTCTGTCCGCTCGCTCGGGTCAGGGGCGCAGCGGTCGTGTGAGCGCGGTGCTGCGTGAGGCAGCCGACAAGGCGGAGAGGTGGTCCGCATCAAGAAGGTCGTAGGAGTCTCCATCGGGCCTTCCTCCAGGGACCATACCCTAGAGATCGAGCTTGGCGGAGAGATGTTCACCATC
This sequence comes from Actinomycetota bacterium, assembly GCA_023488435.1. Classification (NCBI taxonomy): domain Bacteria; kingdom Bacillati; phylum Actinomycetota; species Actinomycetota bacterium. The sequence continues at coordinate 31,918 of JAMDCK010000009.1, read as the reverse complement.
AGCCGAGTCGGTACAGACGGCTCAATCGAGCGCGCTGCACAGATCCTCGGAGAGTTGGACGGCAAGGTCGATGCCTTCGGCATGGGCGGAATCGACATGTACCTCAAGGCGGCAGGGCGTCGCTATTACTTCCGAGACGCCAAGAAGCTCAAGGCCGCCGCAGGGAATACCCCGATCGTTGATGGTAGCGGCCTGAAGGGGGCGGTCGAGGCGGGTGTCGTGCGTCACTTGATCGACGAATGTGGTCTGGAGTTCAAGGGCAAGAAGGCCCTGGTCACTTCGGCGGTGGACAGATGGGGGATGGCGCAGGCTCTGCGCGATGCTGGATGCGAGATGGCCTTCGGGGACCTGATGTTCGCCCTTGGCCTTCCGTTCCCAATCAGAAGATGGTCGACACTGGTGGCTTGTGTGAAGGTAGTGACTCCTGTGGCGGTCCAGCTGCCGTTCGCATGGCTTTATCAATCGACGAACGGGAGTGTGCCAGCTCCCGAACCTAAGCCCTCCATTTCACGCCTATACCGTTGGGCCGACGTCATCGCTGGGGACTGGCACTACATCAAACGACATATGCCTGAGGACATGACAGGGAAGTGGATCATCACCAACACCACGACAGCCGACGATGTCGAGCTGTGCAGGAGTCGAGGTGTAGAGCTGCTGGTTACCAGCACTCCGAGACTCGAGGGAAGGTCTTTCGGCACCAATGTGATAGAGGCCGCTCTGGTTGCCCTCGATGGTCGCCAAGGTGAGCTTTCGGAGCAAAGATACCTTGAGTTGCTAGCCAGCGTGGGCTTTCGGCCGGATATCCAGCGATTCGGCATATGAATTGCTGTCACGAATCGCAATGATTCCTGATTGTTGCAGGCCTCGATAGGTGATATCATCAGACCGTTCAGGCAGCAGTTTAGAGATTGGTGCGTTCCTCAGGCTAGCACTCCCGGTCAAGGCTCCCTGATGTTCGCTTACGCTGCGGCGAAGTGTGTCCAATGAAAGGAGTCGAATACCGTGAACAAGCGTGCTCGGAATCGATTGATCGGCATCTCGGCCATTGTCGTGTTCGCTGTAGCAGCGATTCTCGTTGGGTCCGGCGCCGATGGGGCATACTCGAAGACCGTCAGTGAAGTCTCCGGAAACGAGCAATACGCTGGGGATAGGGTACGAGTCACCGGAACCGTCATTGATGGCTCGTGGAATCGCAAGACGACCCCGATGATTTTCGCAATCCGTAACGAGGGCGCCACCGACGGGCCGCAGCTGACCGTCGAGTATGAGGGAACCGTACCTGCGACATTCGGCGATGGAGTTGTGGCGATAATCACCGGTACGCTGGATGAAGCGAGCGCCAAGATAACATCCCAAGACATGGTCACACAGTGTCCCTCACGCTACGAATCAATCGAAGGGGCGCTTAGCGTAGACGACCTCCTCGGCGACACCGCCCCAGGATATCGCGTTGTCACCGGGTTCGTAGTGGCCGGTAGCATCGCTCCGATTACCGAAGAGTTCCGCTTCAGTGTCCAGAATTCTGCCGACGGCGGCAGCGTGGTGCCCGTGTTCTACGAGGGCGCACTGCCTGAGGGCATGGACTCCGGATCGCAGGTGGTTCTCGGCGGAGAGCTTGATGACAAAGGGACATTCGTGGCAGTTTCAGTGGCGCTGTCAAAGGCCGAGCAGTAGTGATACATCGCATCTTTGAGGACAGTCAGGTCATCAAACTGATGCGTGAGCGTGCAATGTCATCTCAATGCAACAGATCGAAGGGAGCGTTCATACCTCAATGATTACACTCGGAATCGTTTTCTTGGCGCTAGCGCTGATCTCCACGGTCGTTTCGGTAGTCGCGCTTTTCTGGGGCCATAGACTTGGACCCAAGGAGGGGGAAGGGGCTACCACTCTAGGTTACTATGCGACGTTTGCAGCGATGGGTGCCGCTACGATCTCCTGTGCCGTCATCGTGCTGGCGTTCTTCCGCGAGGATTTCACCTTCATGTACGTCGCACAACAGCATCCAACGGATGTCTCTAATCTCAGGTGGCTGTATCAGTTCTCGGCTATCTGGGCAGGGCGTGAGGGCTCGTTCATGTTCTGGATGTGGCTGATTACCCTCTTCGGATCCTATGTTGCCTGGAAGCGGATGCAGGAGATGGACAGGCTATCTAACATAGCCATCGCAGTTATCAACATCGTACAAGGCATCTTCCTTGCCAAGCTGTTCACCGATGGACACTTCCCGTTCAAGGTATCCCCGCCGGAGTGGTTCGGTCCTACGGGAGAGCTACTAACGACGACCGCGATGAATCCAATGCTGCAGCACTGGGCGATGATCGTACATCCACCTACGTTGTTCATCGGCTACGCAGGATTCACGGTGCCATTTGCATTCGCGATGGCAGCCCTGATCGTCAACGACGGGTCGAAGAACTGGGTCATTCGTTCGGACAGAATAACCGTCTTTGCATGGGTGTTTCTCGCACTGGGTAACGGCATCGGAGCCGTTTGGGCGTACGTCGTGCTTGGCTGGGGTGGATACTGGGCGTGGGATCCGGTCGAAAACGCATCGTTCATCCCTCAGCTGACCGGTCTGGCGTTGATGCACAGCTTCGTAGTCTATCGCCGACGTGAGGGCTTCAAGTGGTGGTCGATCATGATGGCGGCCGGTACCTTCTCTGCCTGTATCCTGGGAACCTTCATTGTGCGCTCCGGAGTCATCCAGTCGGTTCATGCTTGGACCGATGATCCGCTGTCTCTTTGGATGTTCGGCGCGATGATGATAATCCCGCTTCTGCTGGCTATCTACGGCTTGTGGTACCGGGGTGCGGAGTTCCGCAACGAGTATCAGTTCGAGTCACTCACTTCCAAGGAGTCATCCTTCTACTTCACCAACGTAATCATGGCCCTGTCCTCCATCGTCATCGTCGGATTGACGCTCTCACCGGCTTTCGGCGGGAAAGTGTATGGGCGGGACACCTTTGATGCGCTTGCCCATCCGTTCGGTCTGATATTCGTGCTACTCATGGCGATCTGTCCGATGTTGTCGTGGCTCAAAACCGACAAGGCGAACTTCTGGCGACGGATAAAGTGGCCTATCATCAGCGCTGCAGTGCTGAGCGTTCCGTTCCTAGCTATCTGGTATTACAAGCTACTTCCAATCCTGATGAGGACCGGTTCCGCTTCAGTTCTTGAGCCCGTCCCGCTAATCATCTTCTACTCGATCGTCGGGAACATAATCGGAGCACTTGCGATCACCTCAGCGATCTACCTGTTCGTGTCTGCGACCAAGCAACGTGCCAAGGCTAAGAGCGAGTCGTACCTGAAGGCTTTCGGCAACATTTTGGTGAAGGCTCGCAGGCAGTCAGGCGGTTACATTGCTCACCTTGGAATGGGTATCATCCTGATTGGATTGATTGGCTCCTCGATGTACGTCGATCAAACCAGGCCATCCGTTGAGAACGTCCCAGGGGCCCAGATCAACGTCGGAGGCTACGACCTCATACTCAGGGAAGTCGATCAGTATCAGAAGGACAACGGCGACATTCGAACATTCGCCATCTTCGATGTCTACTTCGAAGGAGAGCATCTGGGTGTTGCGGACCCGGGCAAGGTCGAGTTCTTCAGGCAGCAGCAGACCCAGCTTCATGCTGATGTCGTTGTCGAGTTCTTCCGAGATGTCTTCATGGTCTTCGAGGGCGTTCAGGACGGCCGTGTCGTACTTCAGGTCAAGATCAACCCTCTGATTTCGTGGGTGTGGTTCGGGTTCGGAGTGCTCACCGTTGGAGCAGCATGGGCGATGTGGCCCAGGCGAGAGGATGACCCTGTCAAGTTAGCCGCACGCAAGGCTATGCCCGCAAAGAAAAGGTAGCCAGTAGATGGCTGACAACACTTGTGGAAGCGCCGTCAATGTCCAGGGTCTGACCCGGACATTCGGCGCCCGCAAGGCACTGGATGATGTGAGCTTCTCTCTGGAGGCGGGCTCATTCCTGTCAATCTTCGGGCCCAACGGTGCCGGTAAGACGACGCTGGTCAAGGTCCTCACCACTCTGATGACGCCCTCCAAGGGCAAGGCCAGTGTCTGTGGCCTGGACGTTGTCGAGGACGCAGTCAAGCTGCGGGAGCGCATTGGACTCATCAGCCACAATCCGCTACTTTACCCCGATTTATCCGCCGAGGAGAACCTGACGTTCTTCGCGGAGATGTACTGCATCTCGCAGCCGACAGAGAGGGTGCGAGAGTTACTTGCGGCCGTTGAACTCGATCATCGCCGAATGGACCTCGTGCGTACCTTTTCCCGCGGGATGCTCCAACGGCTTTCGATCGCACGCTCGCTTTTGCATCGTCCGGATGTCTTGTTCTTGGACGAGCCATACTCGGGCCTCGATCCTCATGCGGTTGAGATCTTTGACTCGCTCATCAGACAGATCCGACAGGATCACACTTTTATAATGATCAGCCACGATCTGGCAAAGGGCTTGGAGCTGTGCTCGCACGCCCTTATCTTGTCTCGAGGGAAGATTGTTCTCTCCCTCCCCAAGGATCAGATCGATGAGAACGAGTTCGCCGCGACCTTCAGGGCGACCGTAGGAACGGGCGTCGCATGAGCGCGCCCACTCAAGTCGCCACGGTCTCTCAGAGGTCGCTTTCTTGGCGACAGTTCAAGGCGATCCTTCGCAAGGATATCGTCATGGAGTTGCGAACCAAAGAGATGATCACCACGATGAGCATCTATTCGTTGCTTACTATGGTCATCTATCAGGTGGCGCTTTCTCAGGCCGGAACCGGTTTCGATCCTCGCAACATCGCAGCGGGCCTGCTTTGGCTGGCCTTCGTCTTCACTAGCATGCTGGGCCTGAACCGCTCTCTGGTGCATGAGAAGGATCAAGGCTGCCTAGAAGCGCTCCTGCTTAGTCCCATCGATCGACCGGTCATCTTCTTCGCCAAGATGGTGGGGAACCTCATCTTCTTGCTGATCGTGCAGATTCTGACCATCCCTGTGTTCGGGTTCCTATTCCTCCAGGGAGGATCTTACGCCGGAGAGTGGTGGATGATTCCCTTGGTTTTGTTTGGCGGATCCCTTGGCATCGCGGGAGTCGGCACGCTCCTCGCTACCATGTCCGTGAACACGAAGGGAAAGGATTTCGTGCTCGCGGTCCTGTTCGTTCCACTCATGTATCCGTTGCTGATGGCCTGTGTGTCGGCGACCACGGTTGCAGTGCTGGGAGGCGTTGATTCCGGGCAGCAGTTCTGGTCCGCAATGGCTATGATAGCGATTTACGATGTCGTCATGATTGCGGCTGCCTATGCGCTGTACGAATTCGTCATCGGAGCCTGATCCGGCATTGGATGTATAGTTGAGGAGGCAGTGACTTGAAACTGGTCAAGATTGCAGTAGTGCTTCTCGTAATCGGCGGATTGCTGACCACGGTAGCGTTCGTGATGGCGTTCACCACCGCCGAGGTCCAGAGGCATACCAGCACCATCACCTTGCCCGAAAAACCGGACACGGTCTTTATGGCGATCGATCACACGGAAGAAGGCTTCGTCTACCCTCGGCCGTGGTTCAGTCAGAAGATATTCTACTTCCACGTGCCTGTAGGGCTTGCATCGTTCCTGGTCTTCGGTGTGGCCGCGTTCTTTTCGATACGATTCCTCATGACGCGGCGTAGGGAGTACGACACGAAGAGCCGGATAGCCATGGAGACGACGCTAGTATTCGTTGTTCTGACTATGATCACAGGGGTTATTTGGACCCGCGCTGCTTGGGGTGTCTGGTGGCAGTGGGAGCCTAGGCTCACCACGTATTTCATTATGACATTGATGATCATTGCCTACTTCGTTCTTCGAAACTCGATCGAGGATGAGGAGCGGAGGGCGGTATATGCTGCGGCCTACTCGTGCATTGCAGTCATCAATGCACCGATTTCCTTCGCAGTGACCCGGTTGATACCGTCGGCCAGTCACCCGGTCGTCGATGAGGGGGCAATGGCTGTATCCAACCTAATTCCCTTCCTGGTGGCGATGGCCGGAATGCTCATGGTCGGGTTCGCCATTTATGTCGCCAGGATGACAGAGGAAAGACTGGGCGAGCGACTAGCCGCACTGAAGGAGAAGTTCGAGTCAGGATTATAGACGCTGGTCAGCTAGCGAGAGGAGTTCTTGATGGAAGCGAGTAACCTAGAGCTATACACACTGGTGCTTCACGATGCGCCGTTCGTCATCGCAGCGTATGCGATCCTCTGGGCTGCACTCATGGTTTACATCAGCATGGTGCTGCGTAGACTCATGAGGATCGAGAAGGAGATAACCGTGCTTGAGGAGTCGATCGAGCGTCGCTCGGCTTCCCAGTAACTCTGGTCTCGCTGCCTAACCGATCTTCAGAACGGCCGAATGAACTTTCCGGTGTGTTCGTATAAGATATGAGCATCACCAAGGAGGTTCGTTTTGGAGCAACTTTCAGTCATCTTTCGGTGGTTGGCCCTAGGTCTGCTGATTGCTGCAACCGTTCTGTTCATCTACAGAATCACTGCTGAGCGTGCTGTCCTAGGCACCCGAGCCCGCCTTATCACCATTTTTGCGTTCGCCATGCTCACTTTGGCCATTGGCGTCCGTCCGGTGGATCCCACACAACTGACGGGATCACACAGCACTCTGGTGCTGTTAGCGTGGGCTATGCTGCTTCTTTACCTTGTTGTCGATCATTTTCTGAAGATCGGCCTCTACGGGACGGTACTTGTGCCGGCGGCGGTGACCTTGCTCTTGTTCGCACAGGCCCGGTCGGGTGCCGCACATGAGGGCCTGACCGCACAGCAGTTCGACCTGGTCGACTCGTGGCGTGTGGGCATTCATGTCGGGTTGATACTCTTTGCGAACGCAGGATTCGCAGTTGGGGCTTTGGCTTCGGCGTTCCACCTTATCCAAGATCGCCAGCTGAAGCTCCACCAGACCACCGGCTGGTTCAAGCGACTTCCATCCCTGAGTCAGGCTCAGACGCTGGCCCGAAAGGCCATCGCTCTTGCTTTCCCCATCTACACCGCCGGCATACTGCTCGGAATAATCCGGGCTGTGGAGACAGACGTCGAAGGCTGGTTCGCTGACCCCCGTGTGATGATGTCGGGAGTAGCATGGGCGATCTTTGGCACCTATCTCGTCAAGGTGTACAGGCATGGGATATCGGCGCGAGCAGCTTCCTGGATGGTTGTGGCCGGGATTCTTGCGGTCGTTCTGGTGTCTATATTCGCAAGAACTCTGCCGGTCGGATTCCATCTGTTTGCTCTCTAGCCCTGATCGGAGGCGCACTTGTTCTTGCCAGGTGAAAGGTACTACCCGGCCTTTCTGGACATTCGAGGCCGACTGGTCGTAATCATCGGTGGTGGAACCGTCGCCGAGGAGACCGTTGGCACTATGCTTGATTTCGGTGCCGACGTTCTCGTCATTGCCCCGCAGATCACCCCTGGAATCGACCTGTTAGTGGCCGAAGGTAGGATAGAGCACGAACAACGTGGCTACATTCGAGGGGATCTTGCGGGGGCGTTCATAGTCTTCAGTGCCACGGACTGCGTCGAGACCGACCGCGCCGTCTACCAAGAGGCCGAGGGCATGGGATGCTTGGTCAGCATTGCCGAGGAGCCATGTCTGGGCAATTTCATCACACCGGTCCACGAGCGGCATTCGGAATTGATGGCCGCCATCGACCTCGATCACCTGAAGGAATCCTAGTGTCCCAGAAGGTTATCGTGACTGGCGGATCGAGCGGAATCGGGCTCGAGGTCGCGAAGGCCTACTTCTCGGCGGGGGCAGATGTCGCTATTGTCGCACGCAATCCCGACAGACTTGCCTCGGCAGCTAAAGAGATCGACGGCGTCAGGCGCGATTCGTCTCAGCGGGTGATGACGGCAGCGGCTGATCTGTCGAGTTTTTCGCAGGCCAAAGCTGTTATCGATCGGTTCGCGAACGACGACATGGTCCCTGATATCCTTGTCAACAGCGCCGGCGTCATCTTACCAGGCGAATTCGTGACGATGCCGATTGAGAACCTGACCCGGAACATCGAGAGCGGATTTTTCAGCGTGATGTGGCCATGCCGCGCAGCGGCCCCGTACATGATAGAGCGAGGATTCGGGCATATAGTCAACGTTTCCAGTGTTGCAGGGTTCCTGGGAATCTACGGCTACAGCGGGTACTCGGCGGCAAAGTATGCGGTCATGGGCTTGAGCGAGGCCCTTCGTTGCGAACTCAAGCCCAAGGGCATAAGCGTGCATGTGGTCTGTCCTCCCGATACCGACACCCCGGCACTTGCCACCGAGCGCACGATGCGCCCGCCCGAGACCGAGGCGATCGCAGGGTCGATCAAGGCCATACCTCCTGCAAGGGTGGCTGACGCCATCCTCCAAGGAGTGACCAAGGGGCACTTCCACATCATCCCGGACGCAACAAGCAGCTTCTACTTCAGGCTCAAGGGGCTACTGCCCGAGGTCTTCTACTCCATAGTCGATTCTGAGGTCCGTAAGGTTGGGAAACCGTAGCCTGAGGAACCCGGATCCGCGTGTTTGTTTCGGCGGTTTAGGTTGCCTGTACTGGACTGAAGCGATAGAATCAGGAGCGTTCAGGTGAAGTGCAGGGTTGTGCGACAGTTACACATAATGTGTACTTGATTTCGCTCCCGCCGGACCTGCTTGCCTGAACAACACGCACCAATCCGGCGGGGGCGACCTTTTTCCAGCGAACTGCGAGGCGACAGAAATCGAATGCACCTGACGCTGGTCGGGCTGAGCCACAAAACGGCACCCGTAGACATACGTGAGAAACTGACTTTTCCTGCCAACGTACAGGAAGAGGCCATAGGGCTACTGACGGACGGCTCCGACGTGATCGAAGCGGTCATCGTCTCGACTTGCAATCGCACTGAGATCTACGCCGTTACCGCAACCGAGGACGACGGCCTCGACGCGATCGTCAGCTTCCTTGTCGACTACCACTCCCTCCCGCGTGACGTGCTCGAGAAGTACCTGTACTCCCGCCGAGGAGAAGACGTCGTCCGCCATCTGTTTCGCGTGGTGTCGTCGCTTGATTCGATGGTGATCGGCGAGGCGCAGATCCTCGGCCAGCTCAAGGAAGCTTATGAGCTCAGCTTCGAACACAACGGGACTGGGCGCGTGTTCAACAAGCTTTTCCGACAGAGCTTCGAGGTCGGCAAAAGGGTAAGGAGCGAGACAGCCATTGGGGAATCGGCCGTCTCGGTAAGTTATGCGGCTGTCGAACTCGCCAAGAAAGTCTTCGACGACCTGTCCGGTCGAGTCGTGCTACTTCTCGGCGCCGGGAAGATGAGTGAGCTTACTGCACGTCATCTCGTATGCAACGGCGTGGCGAAGGTGTTCGTCACGAACCGTACCTACGAGCGCGCGTGTGAGTTGGCCGAGCGCTGTAGCGGGGAGCCCGTTAGCTACGATCGACTCTTCGAGCGTATGGGTGACGCGGACATCGTGATCTCCTCGACAGCCGCTACGGAGTACGTGGTCACCGCCGAGGAAGTCGCCCAGGTCATGCGCGGCCGTCGCGGCCGTCCACTGTTCTTCATCGACATCGCAGTGCCTCGTGACATCGACCCTGAGGTCAACAACGTGGACGACGTCTTCCTCTACGATATCGACAGTCTCAACGGCGTCGTTCAGTCGAACCTATCCGACCGCATGCAAGAGGCGAAGCGTGTCGAGGCGATAATCGCCGAGGAGATCACCGCCTTCGAGACTTGGCTTGACTCGATGGAGGTCGTTCCAACGGTCGCCGCCATGCGAGCCAAGGCCGAGCGCATTCGACAGACCGAGATGGAGAAGGCCCTCAAGCGACTTGGCGGCCTTTCGGAGAAGGAGATCCAGACAGTCGAGGCACTGACCGCATCGATCGTCAACAAGATGCTCCATGGTCCCACGAATCGACTCAAGACCGCAGCAGGCGACAGGTACGGAGTCGCCTATGTGGAAGCCGCTAGGTATCTCTACGGCCTCGACTCGAACCCGGATGGGAAGAATCCACACCTGGGACTCTTGCGAAGCCTTCTTGGAAAGATAGACCGAAAGTAGCACCTACTTCCGGGCATCGGACCTGGAGGGATAGAGATGGGAGAGATTCTTGGCAGTGGACCGGGATAAACTTGTCATCGGCACCAGAGGCAGCCAACTGGCTCTCTGGCAGTCGAACTACATAAAGCAGATGCTCGAGTCGATTACGGGACTTCCGGTCGAGCTCAAGACCATCAAGACCACGGGCGACAAGATACTCGACGTCCCGCTGGCCAAGGTGGGGGGCAAAGGGCTGTTCACCAAGGAGCTGGAAGTGGAGCTTCTGGCAGGCATGGTGGACCTGTGTGTCCACTCGATGAAGGACGTCCCTACCGAGCTCCCGGAAGGCTGCGTCATAGCGGCTACGCCGCCTAGGGTCGATGCGCGCGATGTGCTCGTGTCGGGTCCCGGCAGCTTCGATCTGGCTAGCTTGCCGGTGGGCGCCAAGCTCGGGACGAGCAGTCTGCGACGCCGCGCTCAGGTGCTTGCGCTCCGCGAGGACCTCGAGATCGTCGACGTACGGGGGAACCTTGACACACGCATGCGCAAGGCCGAAGAAGGCGAGGTCGACGCCGTCATCTTGGCTGCGGCCGGGATCGCTCGCCTCGGCTGGGCGGATCGCATCTCGCATTACATCGATCCAGGTCAGATGGTCTCGGCGGTGGGGCAGGGCGCGATCGCGGTCGAGATCCGCGAGGACGACGCCTTCATGCTCGACGTCTGCGAGAAGCTCAATGATCCGGAGACTTTCACCTGCATCACTGCCGAGCGGGTCGTCATGCGCTCGCTCGAGGGCGGCTGCCAGGTACCCATCGGCGCCAACGCCCGCATCGAGGGCGACCTGCTGGTGATGGATGCGCTCGTTGGTTCGATCGACGGGAAGCGCATCGTCAGGGACACGCTGAGCGGTCCCGTCGTCGATCCCGTCGGACTGGGCGATGCGATGGTCGCTCGCCTGCGCGAACTCGGTGCGACAGAGATACTCGCCGAGATCCGTTGCGCCGACAGCGTCGATGGCTTGCTGGGAAGCTGAGGCTCGCTCCTTGCACTCCGCCGACAAGCCGCTCACAGGACTCACGATCGTCGTGACCCGCGCAAGGCATCAGGCGGCAGAGCTTGTCACCGCACTCGAATCGGCGGGTGCCAGCGTGCTTGAGTTCCCGGTGATAAAGACCGTTGACCCGCCGGACTGGGCCGCGGCTGACACAGCTATTGGGAGTCTGGCGGTCTATGACTGGGTCGTGTTCACTTCGGCGAATGCGGTCAGATGCTTCCTTGCGCGGATGCAAGCCCTGGGTCGAGAGCCCCAGAGCCTTCGAAGCGCACGCATCGCGACCGTGGGCACTTCGACGGCAGCGTTGCTTGCTCAACACGACCTGACGGCGGACCTAGTGCCCGATGACTTCGTCGCCGAAGGGCTCATTGACGCATTCGAGCGGGCGGGAGTCGGCGAGGGATGCCGGATTCTGCTGCCGCGTGCGCTCAGGGCGCGCGAGGTGTTGCCCGAGACACTGCGTGCGATGGGCGCATCGGTGGATGTGGCTCCGGTCTACCGCACTGTGGTGGGTGACGGAGACGCGCAGACCCTGGCGCGCCTTGCCGAGGGAGGCGTTGATGCGGTTACGTTCACCTCGCCATCCACAGTCAGCGGTTTCTTGCGACTTGCGGCCAACACCGAGGCTGAGGACGCGTTGACCCGTGTCGCACTGGCCTCGATTGGTCCGGTGACTTCCGATGCGATCGTCTCAGCTGGGTACACCGTGGCCGCAGAGGCGAATCCTCACACTGTTGGTGGGCTCGTTGAGGCCATAGCGGAGTGGGTTTCTGCGGGGCGAAAAACGTGAGTGCTGCGTTGACAATAAGCACGATGCTAGGCACACTGTTGCCTTGCCGTCCAGCTAGGACGGAACGTTCGAATGGGGACGTGGCTCAGCTGGGAGAGCGCTGCCTTCGCACGGCAGAGGTCGGCGGTTCGAATCCGCTCGTCTCCACCATGTTTAGTCCCCAGGGCAACTCAGTATGGTTGTCTTGGCCAGCGGTTTTGTACACCCGACAGTAAGGAGCACAGAATGGGCGCTACAGGTCCTACCGGTTTTCAGGCTCAGTTCCAGGAGTTCATGTTCTACTTCGGTTCGATTGCTCAGGTTCTCTACTGGATCGTCATCCCGATCATCGCAATCTGGGCCATTCTGATACTCAGGCGTGCCGTGAACCATCACACCGGAAAGTGCTGCAGCAAGCATGCAGTTCACCATGGTGCCGTTCATGCGGCCTCTCATGGCACAACACAGCCGAGTGATGGCGATGATGGCTGGAGATACGATGAAGACGACGCCGAAGACGATGCGGAAGAGCCAGCGGGCAAGCGGCCGATCAAGACCGACAAGTTCGTTGATTAGGCGGTCGATCGATCATGAAGTTCCCAGAGTATCGCCCCAGGCGGCTTCGCTCCAGCAAGACACTGCGATCGATGGTGCGCGAAACCGTTCTGGACACAAATGACCTGATATACCCGCTCTTCGTGAAGCCCGGGACGGGCCATCGAGACGGGGTGGCGTCGATGCCGGGGGTCTATCAGCTCTCACTTGACCAGTTGCCCGGCGAGATCGACGAGCTTCGCTCGCTTGGCATCCCCGCGGTCATCCTCTTCGGCCTGCCCGAATCCAAGGATGAGGCTGGTACCGGCGCTTACGCCACCGATGGCATAGTCCAACAGGCAGTTTCGGCAATCAAGCAACACGCACCCGACTTCTTCGTCATCACCGACGTTTGCCTCTGCGAGTACACAGCCCATGGGCACTGCGGACTTCTCGACGAGAAGGGCAGCGTCATCAACGACGTCACCCTTGAGCTGCTTGCCGCCACCGCCGTCAGCCATGCCGAGGCGGGCGCAGACATGGTGGCCCCCAGCGACATGATGGACGGACGGGTCGGAGCGATCCGCACCGCGCTGGACGCCGAGGGGTTCTCGGCAGTTCCGATCATGGCCTACTCGGCGAAGTACGCGAGTGCTTACTACGGGCCGTTTCGGGATGCGGCGGACAGCGCGCCCACCTTCGGCGACCGAGAGGGCTACCAGATGGATCCCGCTAACAGCGAGGAGGCGTTGCGCGAGACCGCGCTCGATATCGCCGAAGGGGCTGATATCGTGATGGTCAAGCCTGCGCTCGCATACATGGATATCATCCGCAGGGTCAAAGACGAGTTCGGTTACCCGACCGCGGCATACAACGTGAGCGGCGAATACGCGATGGTCAAGGCTGCTGCTCTCAATGGCTGGATCGACGAGCGGCGAGTCGTGCTCGAGACGCTTACCAGCCTCAAGCGTGCCGGTGCCGACATGATCCTCACATACCACGCCAAAGATGCCGCACGCTGGCTCGCGAAGGGATGATTCCGACCGCATGAGCCACACTGACGAGCACTCAGGTCGACCCGATGAAGGCTGTGCAGGCTGCAGCGATGAGGCCCAGGCACGCCATCACGGGCGCAGGTTCACTCCCGACGAACAGGAGCTCGCCGAGGCGGGCGCACCCTGCGGCACAGTAGGGGTCGCCGTAGCCGTCCACCCAGGCGGCGCTCCGGGCGGACATCCCGCCGGAGTCCCGATGACCCGCCAGCGCCATGGCGGCGCGCGCTCGACGGGCTTTCGGCCCGGAGGCGGCCCGCAGGCACTTGCGTACGAGGAGCGCACTGGCATCAAGGCCCCGCGTATCATCGCCTGGGAGATCACTCGCAGCTGCAACCTGTCGTGCGTCCACTGTCGCGCCGCAGCCGAGTTCGGACACTACGAGGGCGAGCTCACTCTCGACCAGATCAAGACTGTCATCGACGACATCGTGACGATCTCCAACCCGATCTTCATCCTCACCGGCGGCGAGCCGCTCATGCGCCCTGACATCTGGGAGATCGTCGACTACGTGCACGAAAAGGGCGGTATGCCCGTCATCGGCACCAACGCGACCATGATCACCGACGAGATAGCCGGCAAGATGGCCTCTCACGGAATCCCTCGGATATCGGTCTCGATAGACTTCCCGACCGCCGAGGGCCACGATACCTTCCGAGGCCAGCCCGGCTGCTTCGAGCAGACGATCGAAGGCATCAAGATCGCCAAGCGCCACGGTGTCGGCGTGCAGATCAACACCACGGTCACCACTCGCAACGCCGAATACCTCGAGGAGATCCATACGCTCGCTGAGTCCCTCGGCGTCGATGCGTTCCACATCTTCATGCTGGTCCCGACCGGTCGAGGCGCCGAGATACTCGCCGAGGAGCTCCCTCCGCAGGAGTACGAGCGCGTGCTGGAGTGGGCGTACGAGCGCCAGAAGACGAGCCCGCTGCACTTCAAGCCGACGGATGCGCCTCACTACTACCGGATCATCCGCCAGCTCGCCAAAAAGGAGGGCCGCAAGGTCACCCGCGAGGAGTATGGGCTGGACGCGATGACGCGCGGGTGTCTTGGCGGGATAACCTTCTGCTTCATCAGCCACACCGGAGACATCCAACCTTGCGGGTATTTCGACATGCAGTTGGGGAATGTAAAGGAACAGCCGTTCTCTGAAATCTGGACCGAGAGCAAGGTCTTCAACGACCTGCGGGACTATTCGCTGCTCAAAGGCAAGTGTGGGGCGTGCGAGTACAAGGCGGTCTGTGGAGGATGTCGCGCAAGATCGCTTGAGATCACAGGCGACTACCTAGAGGCGGAGCCATACTGCATCTACGAACCGACCGGGTGGAAGCCTACTTCCTAAGCCCGATGAGAAAGGGGAATCTGCTGCCATGACCCACGGTAATTCGAGCGATTCGTTCAAGGCCGCCTGCGATGTCATCCCTGGAGGCGTCAACTCGCCCGTCAGGGCTTTTCGCAGTGTCGGGATGGAGCCCAGGTTCGTTGATAGGGCCAAGGGATCACGCGTCTGGGACATCGACGGGCGCGAGTACGTCGACTTCGTGGCCTCTTGGGGGCCGATGATCCTCGGCCACGCCCCCGATGTGGTCCTCGACAGAGTGCGCGAGCAGCTCGACAAGGGTACCAGCTACGGCGCGCCGACGTGTGCCGAGACCCGACTCGCCGAGGCGGTCATCTCGGCAGTTCCAAGCGTCGAGATGGTGCGCTTCGTCTCAAGCGGCACAGAGGCGACGATGAGCGCGCTTCGGCTGGCGCGCGGGTACACCGGCCGCGAGAAGTTCATCAAGTTCGACGGTAACTACCACGGTCACTCCGACGCGCTGTTGGTGGCGGCCGGATCTGGGCTGTTGACGCTTGGGATTCCGGGTACACCCGGAGTCACCGCAGGAGCCGCGGCCGACACGATCGTGCTGCCGTACAACGACCTGTCCGCGGTCGAGGAAGCGCTCGAAGCCTGGACAGGACAGGTGGCGGCGATCATCCTCGAGCCCATCGCGGGCAACATGGGAGTGGTGCCGCCCGCACCCGGATACCTGGCGGGATTGCGCGCGCTGTGCGACGCACACGGAGTCGTGCTGATCTTCGACGAGGTGATCACGGGATTCCGCGTGGCTCTCGGCGGGGCGCAGGAGCACTACGGCGTGACCCCGGACCTGACCACGATGGGCAAGATCATCGGCGGAGGTTTCCCGGTGGGGGCTTTCGGCGGGAAGCGCGAGATCATGGAGCACCTGGCGCCGGTGGGTCCTGTCTATCAGGCCGGCACGCTTTCGGGCAATCCGGTGGCGATGGTGGCCGGGCTGGCGACCATCGAAGCCTTGAGCGCGCCAGGCGTCTACGAGGAGTTGGAGCGCAAGGGCAAGAAGCTCGCCGACGGATTGTGCCGGGCAGCCGGTGACGCCGCAGTACACACCTTCTGCACTCGCGTAGGCTCGATGTCGTGCATGTTCTTCACGCACCTTGAGGTCTCGAATTGGTCGACCGCGTCGACTTCGAACACCGAGAGGTACGCCGCATTCTTCCGAGGAATGCTCGACGAGGGCTTCGCTCTGGCGCCCAGTCAGTTCGAGGCGACGTTCGTGTCGCTCGCTCACAGCGATGAGGACATCGAGCGGTTCATAGCCGCGGCCGCCCGCGTGCTCAAGACGGTATAGGAGGAGCCCGATCCGATGAAGGTCATCATTCCCGCTGCTGGATTGGGCACCAGGTTCTTGCCGGTGACCAAGTCGCAGCCCAAAGAGATGCTGCCTGTGGTCGAGAAGCCCGTAATTCAGTATGTGGTCGAGGAGGCGGTGGCTGGAGGCGCCGAAGACATCCTGCTCATCACCGGCCGAGGCAAGCGCGCCATCGAGGACCACTTCGACCGGTCCCTAGAGCTCGAGGATATGCTGGAGCGCTCAGGCAACACGCAGAAGGTGCGCGAGATCCGTAGGATTTCCGAGCTCGCCCAGATCTTCTACGTTCGGCAGAAGACACCGCGCGGACTGGGTGACGCCGTCTTGTGCGGTGCGCCCTTCGTTGGGCCCGATCCGTTCTTCGTGATGCTTGGCGACGTCCTAGTGCCGCATAACGATTGCCTGCCCCGGATGAAGGAAGTCCACGAGAAGTACGGGGGGTCGGTCGTTTGGGTGGTGCCGGTCGAGTCGAACAAGGTATCTCGGTACGGAATCATTTCGGGCAGAGAGGTAGAGCCCGGAGTGTGGGAGATAAACGATCTCGTAGAGAAGCCCCCGGCCAACGAAGCACCTAGTAACCTTGCGATCTTCGGCAGATATCTGTTGACGCCGACGATCATGGAGATCCTACCCAAGGTCGACGCCGGTCGTGGCGGGGAGATCCAGCTCACGGACGCCCTTCGGCAGTTGTTACGCAAAGAGGAGCTGTTCGCCGTCACCATCGACTGCCTCAGTTATGATACCGGGGACATGATTTCATGGCTGGAGGCCAACGTCTCTCTTGCGCTCCAGGACGAGAAGTTCGGCGATCAGATGCGGGAGAGTATCCGCAGGTTGACTTCGCTCGACAGTGACTGAAGGAGGCATCTTGACGGCAGCCATGGAGGGTAAGAACATCCTGATCACCGGAGGCACCGGCTCACTGGGTCAAGCGCTCGCTAAGCGGCTGCTCTGCGGTGCCGAGGGCCTTCCCGCGAGCGTGACCGTCTTCTCGCGTGACGAGGCCAAGCAGCACTTCATGCGCCTCGACTTCATGCGGCGTACGACAGCAACTGATGAGATCATTTTTGAGAACTCCAAGCACGCACTCAGGTTCATGATTGGCGATGTGCGTGATGAGGCCAGCTTGCTTCGGGCAGTCAAAGGCGCCGACATCGTCTTTGCCGCAGCCGCCCTCAAGCAGGTGCCTAGCTGCGAGTACTTCCCTTGGGAGGCTTGCCGCACCAACATTGAAGGTGCCGAGAACCTCGTGCGCGTCATCGCGCAGAACGACCTGCCGGTCGAAACAGTGGTCGGGATCTCCACCGACAAGGCGTGCAAGCCCGTCAACGTCATGGGGATGACCAAGGCAATCCAGGAGCGGATCTACATCGAGGGCAACCTCAGGGCCCCGCAGACGCGATTCATCGCAGCGCGCTACGGTAACGTGCTTGCGTCCCGCGGCTCGGTGGTCCCGCTCTTCCTCGAGCAGATTGCCGCTGGCGGACCCGTGACAATCACGACTGCGGAGATGACGCGATTCCTGCTCACGCTCGATGACGCAGTCGATACGATCCTGGCCGCGGTGCGTTCCGCCGAGCCCGGTGAAACCTACATCCCGCGCTGTCCCAGTGCGAAGATGACCGAGCTTGCAGCGTGTCTAATCGGCGACCGCCCGATCGAGACCGGGATTACCGGCATCCGCCCGGGAGAGAAGATCCACGAGTCGCTGCTCTCCGAGGAAGAGGCGACCCGGACGGTCTGGGGAGAAGAAGGCTACTATGCCCTGCGCGCGATGCTGCCGGAGCTGGCGGACCACGTCGATGCGCCAGCGCTCGTCGGCGAGTACAGCAGCGAGGGCTCGCTGATGGACCTGTCCGAGCTGGGCGAGTTCCTCAGGCAGAAGGTCCCTTCGGCGATGGACAACCGCTACCTGGAGGCATGAGACGGATGAAGGTGCTCACTCTTCTGGGAACGCGCCCGGAGATCATCAGGCTTTCGCGCGTCATTGAGGCCCTGGACGCCAACTGCGACCACGTCCTGGTCCACACCGGCCAGAACTACGATGACCGTCTGAGCGGAGTGTTCTTCCGAGAACTCGGCGTGCGCGAGCCTGACGTGTACATGGGGGTGCGCGGCAACGGCTTCGGCGATCAAATCGGGCAGATACTCGCCAAGACCGAGGCGGTGCTCGCGGAGCACAAGCCCGACACCGTGCTGGTGCTCGGCGATACCAACACCGGCCTGGCCGCGATCATCGCCAAACGGATGGGCATCCGGGTGTGCCACATGGAGGCCGGCAACCGCTGCTACGACGATTCGGTGCCCGAGGAGATCAATCGCCGGGTTATCGACCACTCCAGCTCGGTGCTGCTGCCATACACGCATCGCAGTGCCGCCAACCTTGTCCGCGAGGGCGTCGAGCGGCAGCGCATCTACGTCACCGGCAACCCGATCAAAGAGGTACTCGACCATTACGATGGGCGGATCGAGGCTGCGGACCCGTTCACGGAGCACGGAGTCGAGCCCGGCCGATACTTCCTGGTCACGGCCCACAGGGCCGAGACCGTCGACGTACCCGAGCGACTCGCATCGCTCGTGGCTGCGCTCAATGCAGCCGTCGACAAATACGGAATCCCCGCGCTGGCGTCGCTGCACCCCCGAACCGCCGATAAGATGCGCGAGTTCGGGATCGATGCAGGCAACGTGACCTTCATCTCGCCATTGGGCCTCTTCGACTTCGTGCGCCTGGAGAAGGACGCCTTCTGCGTGCTTTCGGACAGCGGCACGGTGCAGGAGGAGTGCTGTATCTTCGGCGTGCCGACCGTGACGCTTCGCGATGTCACCGAGCGCCCGGAGACCATCGAGTGCGGCAGCAACATCTTGGCGGGCGTCGAGGCCAGCCGCATACTGCCAGCGATCGAGCTTTCGCTGCACTCGGGCGGCACCTGGACGCCACCCGCCGAGTACATGGCTGACAACGTCTCGGACATCGTGGCGCGCATCGTTCTGGGCATCGCATGAGCGGGCCGCGAATCCTTGTGGTCGGCGCCAGCGGGATGCTCGGGCATCAGGCGGTGCGCGTGCTGGCCCCCGACTTCGAGGTGGTAGCTGCCTGCCGAGACGCCCGGGACCTTGCGTCGCTGGGACTCGAAGCGGTGCCGGTGGTCGACGGCCTGGAGGCGATGAGGCCCGAATCCGCCTATGACTTGCTCGAGCGGGTCCGCCCGGACTTCGTAATCAATGCGGTCGGCGTGATCAAGCAGCGGGCTGAAGCGAAGGACGCGATCCCGTCGATCACCATCAACAGCCTGTGGCCCCACACGCTTGCAGACGCCTGCGCCCGTGTGGGCGCGCGCCTGGCGCACGTGAGTACCGACTGCGTGTTCTCCGGCTCGCGCGGCGGATACGCCGAGACCGACGTGCCCGACGCCTTCGACCTGTACGGACGATCGAAACTGCTGGGCGAGGTGGGCGACAGCCCCCACGTAGTGACGCTGCGCACTTCGATCATCGGCTGGCAGCTTGGCGAGCCGACAGGGCTTCTCGGCTGGTTCGCGGCGAATCGCCACGAGTCGCTCAAGGGCTACACGCACGCCGTGTTCAGCGGACTTTCGACTCGGGCGCTGGTCGAGGTGGTGCGCGACGTCGTGATGCCGGACCCCACGCTTAGCGGCCTGTGGCAGCTCTCTGCCGAGCCGATCGACAAGCACACGTTGCTCACCAAACTTGCGGGGTATCTGGGGTGGGAGGTCGAGGTCACCTCGGTCGACGAGCCCGTGATCGACCGCTCGCTCGACAGCACGCGATTCCGTGAGCGCACCGGCTGGACGCCCCCGAGCTGGGATGAGATGCTGAGTGAGCTGGCACAGGAGTGGCAGACGGCGGAAGGCTTATACGACGGTTCGTGAAAGGAGCCCGCGGATGAAGGTTGTGATCCTGGCAGGCGGAATGGGGACACGCCTTTCGGAGGAGACGGGCACGCGACCCAAGCCTATGGCCGAGGTCGGTGACAAGCCGATCCTCTGGCATATCATGAAGGGCTACAGCCACTATGGCTTCAACGATTTCATCATATGCGCTGGCTACAAGGGCTACCAAATCAAGGAGTACTTCCACAACTACTGGCTGCACAACTGCGACGTGACCTTCGATCTTTGCACGCACTCTACCGAGGTGCACCAGGACGGCAACGAGCCCTGGCGCGTGACGATCGTCGACACCGGGCAGGACTCAATGACCGGCGGACGCCTGAAGCGCGTCGCCTCATTCATCGGCGATCAGACCTTCATGCTCACCTACGGCGACGGCGTCGCGGACATCGACATCGGGCGACTCATCGACTTCCATCGCTCCTCAGGGCGCCTCGGCACGCTGACTGCGGTGCTGCCATCGGGCCGCTTCGGTGCCCTTGAGCTCGGCTCCAACGACAGCGTCGCGAACTTCCGAGAGAAGCTGCTCGGCGACGGGGATTGGGTCAACGGCGGCTTCTTCGTGCTGGAGCCCGAGGTCCTTGGCAGGCTCGTCGACGATCACACGATATTGGAGCGCGAGCCGCTCGAATCGCTGGCGCGCGATGGACAGTTGGGCGCCTACAAGCACACGGGCTTCTGGCAGCCGATGGACACCCTGCGTGACAAGATGCACCTGGAGGCTTTGTGGGATTCAGGAGAGGCGCCGTGGAAGGTTTGGTAACCTCAGCCTCTGACTCGCCGAGGCTCTTCGGCGATGCATTCCGCGGCAAAAGGGTGCTCGTGACAGGGCACACGGGCTTCAAGGGCTCGTGGCTTTCGCGTTGGCTGCTCGATCTGGGCGCCGAAGTGACCGGCTTTGCGTTGCCGCCGGACACCACGCCGTCGCTCTTTACCGAGCTCGACCTGGCCCGCTCGCTGGACAGCCGCTTCGGCGACGTGCGCGATGCGCAGAAGGTCGCAGCGCTGATCGCTGAGGTCCGGCCCGAGATCGTCTTGCACCTGGCCGCCCAGCCGCTGGTGCGCAGGAGTTACGCCGAGACCCCCTACACCTTCGAGACGAACGTCATGGGCGTGGTCAACCTGCTCGAGGCGGTCCGCGCATCGAGCGATTGCAGGGTCGTGCTCAACGTCACCACCGACAAGGTCTATGCGAATCCGGAGACCGCTGAGCCGTTCGCCGAGGATTCCCCGCTGGGCGGTCATGACCCCTACAGCGCCAGCAAGGCTGCCGCGGAGATTGTGACGGCTTCGTATCGGTCGTCGTTTTTCGGCGGACCGGGTGCGTCAGCGGTGTCGACTGCGCGTGCGGGCAACGTCATCGGCGGCGGGGATTGGGCCGAGGACCGCCTGGTGCCAGATTGCGTGCGAGCCCTTGGAGCCGGTGAGTCGGTCGAGATCCGCAACCCGGCATCGACCCGGCCGTGGCAGCACGTCCTTGAGCCGCTCGGCGGGTACCTGCACCTCGCAGCGATGTCGCTTCGCGAACCGCAGGCCGCGGGCGCATTCAACTTCGGCCCCGATGTCGGGGAGATCCGCACCGTCGGCGAGGTCGTCGAGCACTTCTGCGCGGCGTGGGGCCACGGCGACTGGCATGCGCACGCCCCCGACCGGCAGCCACATGAGGCGACCCACCTCAGACTAGCCATCGGCAAGGCCGACCGCGAGCTCGATTGGCGCCCGCTATGGGGCTTCGAGCAGAGCGTCGAGCGGACCGTGCAGTGGTACCGCGCTTTCGCCGACGGCTCCGCTGCCGAGGATCTCGTCGCAGAGGATATCGCAACCTATGTGTGCACGGCCGCCCAGGCTGGCGCTTCGTGGATCGATCAACGTTGAGAAAGGTGCACCTGTGAGCAGCGGTTCCGGCAACCCCGAGGAGATACGCAGCGAGATCCTCGCCCTGACTCGAAAGTATCACGAGGCCCGCTTTGCGCAAGCGCCGGAGTTCATCCCCGGCAAGTCGCGCATCAGCTATGCCGGTCGGGTCTTCGACGAGCGCGAGATCGTCAACCTGGTCGACTCATCGCTCGATTTCTGGCTCACCTACGGCCGGTATTCCGAGGAGTTCGAGCGCAGGCTCGGACAGTACCTGGGCATCAAGCACACGCTCTTCGTGAACTCGGGTTCGAGCGCCAACCTGCTGGCGGTGGCCGCACTCACCAGTGAGAGGCTCGGCGAACGCCGCCTTACCCCCGGCGACGAGGTCATCACCGTGGCCGCCGGATTCCCCACGACGGTCGCCCCGATCGTGCAGCTTGGCGCGGTCCCGGTCTTCGTCGATGTGGAGCTCGGGACATGCAACATCGACGTGGAGCAGATGGAGCAGGCCTTATCGCCCAAGACCAAGGCGGTCATACTCGCGCATACGCTGGGCAACCCGTTCGACATCGGCGCCGTCCGCGGATTCTGCGACGCGCATGGGCTGTGGCTCATCGAGGACAACTGCGACTCGCTGGGAAGCGAGTACCACGGCCGCAAGACCGGGACCTTCGGCGACATCGGGACATCGAGCTTCTACCCGCCACATCATATGACCACCGGCGAAGGCGGGGCAGTCTACACCGATAACGACGAACTCGCCGCCATCATGCTCTCGATGCGCGATTGGGGGCGCGATTGCGTCTGCCCCTCGGGCCGGGACAACGTGTGTGGCAGACGTTTCTCGCAGCAGTTCGGCCTACTGCCGCCCGGCTACGACCACAAGTACGTCTACACCGAGTTCGGTTTCAACCTCAAGGCCACCGAAGGTCAGGCGGCCGTCGGCGTTGCGCAACTCGACAAGCTGCCGGGATTCGTCGAAAGTCGCCGACGCAACCATGCGCTCCTCGCCGAGGCGCTGAAGTCCCTTGCGGACATCATCCTGCTACCAAAGACCGCCGAAGGGGCCGACGCGAGCTGGTTCGGGTTCCTGATGACCGTCGAGCCCGAGGCGCCCGTCACGCGCGACGAGCTCGTTGCCGCCGCCGAGGCCGCCGGTGTCCAGACCCGCATGCTCTTCGCGGGCAACATGGTGCGCCAGCCGGTCTTCGACCGCATGCGCGAGCGTGCCGTCGGCTACAGGGTCGTTGGCGAGCTGCTCAACACCGACCGCATCATGCGCGACGCCTTCTGGATCGGCGTGTACCCCGGGATGACCGACGAGATGCTCGCACATATGGCTGATACCCTGCTCAAAGCATGCGGTAGGCGACCGTGAAGGCAAGCGATTACATCGCGCAGTTCCTCGCTGAGAGCGGCGTGACGACCGTCTACGAGATGACGGGCGGGATGATCACCTTCCTGCTCGATTCACTGGCAGCCCGAGGCGACATCCGCCTCATCAGCATGCATCACGAACAGGCCGCAGCATTCGCCGCCGAAGCAAGTGCCCGCATGACCGGTGTCCCGGGGGTCGCGATGGCCACCAGCGGTCCGGGCGCGACCAACCTGCTTACCGGCATCGGCAGTTGCTACTACGACTCCGTGCCAGCCGTCTTCATCACCGGTCAGGTGAACACCCACGAGCTGCGCGGGGATTCAGGCGTGCGCCAGGCCGGATTCCAGGAGACCGACATCGTGGCGATGGCCGCGCCGATCACGAAGATGGCGGTCCAGGTCGCTTCGGCAGATGACATCGTGCGCATCCTGCCCCTGGCGTTCCGGACCGCGCTCGAAGGCCGCCCAGGCCCCGTCCTCATCGACATCCCGATGGACATCCAGCGCCTCCCGCTCGCCGAGAGCGCGCCGCGCATCGAGGTGTCGCGCCCTGCAGCCCCCGCTGGAGTCGCCGCCGCACTTGAGGCCCTGTGCGCTGCCGAGAGGCCGCTGATCCTCGCGGGCGGGGGTGTCCGCGTTGCGGGAGCGGCCGCCGCACTGCGCCGCTTCGCCGAGAAGACCGGCATCCCCGTGGCGAGCACGCTCATGGGACTCGATGTGCTTGAGCACTCGCACCCCCTGCGCGTTGGGATGATCGGGACTTACGGGAACCGCTGGGCGAACCTCGCGCTGGGCGGGTGCGACTGCCTACTCGCGCTGGGCGCTCGCTTCGACGTACGTCAGACAGGCGCCGATGTCGAGGCTTTCCGGCGTGACAAGCGCATCATCCAGGTGGATATCGACGCATGCCAGCTCAGGTGGCGCCTCGAACCCGACATCGCGATCCAGGCGGACGTAGGTGCCTTCCTCGGCGAGGCGCTGCGGCTTGCAGACGGGCTTGCGGGCACCGACATCTCGGCATGGCGCGTGCAGATCGAAGCGGGGCGCAACAGGTGGCCCGACACCTCCGAGCTCGCCGACGCGAGCGGGATCAACCCGGCGAACTTCCTCCGGCACCTGTCAGGGGTTGGCGGGGAGGCTTCGGCGTTCATCGCCGACGTGGGCCAGAACCAGATGTGGGCGGCCCAGTCGGTGCGTCTGCGGGAGGGGCAGCGCTTCCTGACCTCGGGCGGCATGGGCGCGATGGGCTTCGCGCTGCCTGCGGCCATCGGCGCGGCGATCGCCAGCCCGGGAGCACCCGTTTTCGTGATCTCGGGCGACGGCGGCATGCAGATCAACATTCAGGAGCTCGAGACTATCGTCAGGCTGGGCCTTCCCGTGAAGGTCGCCGTGATGAACAACGGTTGCCTGGGCATGGTGCGCCAGATGCAGGACGAACTTTTCGAATCGCGCTATCAGTCGACCGTGCTCGGGTATGGCGCGCCGGATTTCGTAGCGGTGGCCCGCGCCTTCGGCATGGATGCCGACAGGGTCGCTGACTCTGCCGACGTGTCTTCAGCCGCCGCCTGGCTGGCCGATGACCCCAAGCAGCCTCGCCTCCTTGAAGTCTCCCTGGATACCAAGACGTGCGTGAGACCCAAGGTCACCTTCGGCAATCCCGTCTTCGTGATGGACGAGCCGCCGGGGGAGGGGGAACCTGCGTGAGTGTCGTAAAGAAGTTCATACTGTTCGTAAGGCCGGTGGTCGTTGGGCGCTTGCCCGCTTTGGCCAGGGTTTATCGATACATGAGGGATAACTACTGGGCGAAAGCCCGTGCGAAGGTGCGCAACACGACACTGGCCGTGGCTTGCCAGTACAGGCGAGACAACAGGCCGATGGTCGATGAACCCAGGGACACCCCAATGGGCTTCAAACTGATCGGTGACCCTGCGATGGAGAAGGGGTTGTTCGAGCCGGTCGAGACAGAGATCGTGAGAAGTATCCTCGACAACGTCGAAGTCGTGGTGAACGTCGGTGCCAATATCGGCTACTACTGCTGTCTTGCCCTCCGAAGAGGGAAGCACGTTGTCGCTTTCGAGCCGATGAGCGGCAATCTTCGGCATCTCTACAAGAACATCATGGCCAATGGCTGGACGGACAGGATCGAGATATTCCCGATGGCCCTATCCGACAGAGTGGGGGTCATCGAGATATTCGGCGGACGGACGGGGGCGTCGCTCGTGAAGGGTTGGGCCGACACTCCCGAGAGATACGTCGAAATCGTCCCGACATCGACCCTGGACAACATCTTAGGATCGAGGTTCCAAGGCAGGAAGTGCCTTGTTCTCGTTGACATCGAAGGGGCGGAAAAGCTGGCACTCGAAGGAGCCACTTCATTCTTGTCCGCCGAGCCAAGACCGGTGTGGATGGTCGAGATAGCGATCACGGCCCATCAACCGAAGGGCACAACGATCAATCCGCATCTGCTTCCCACATTCGAGATCTTCTGGGAGCGCGGTTACGAGGCGTGGACTGCCGATGAGTCGATGCGTCTGGTTCTTCCTGCCGAGGTGGAAGCCATAGTTGAGAGCGGCGAGGACACCCTGCTCACACACAACTTCCTCTTCATCGAAGAGGGAAGGAAGATGGAGATCCTACCGGCGTGACAGCGCGCGCTTGATCTTCCCCAGGAGCGGCCTGACTGCCGAGTAAGCCGAACCCACACCGGCCAGCGCCGCAAGCGCCGCTATTCCTTGCCCGTCGATGGCCGCCCAGGAGAACACGCCGTCGCGCTTCGCCGCATCCACCAGCTCTCCGAAGGCTATCCGGGCGTCTGGCAGGACCGCCGTGCGCGCATGCAGCAGGTAGTTGGTTGCGTGTCGGCGCAGCAACCTGAGGTCCTCGGCGGCCAGGGGCGCTCCCAGAGCGTCGCGGTAGTAGCGCATCAGAGCAAGCGCGTGGGCTTCTCGGAAGATGGGGTTGTGACTGTCCTGGCCTTCGTGATGTCGGTAGCGGACCAGCGGCTCTCGGAGCAGGCCGACAGGGCCACTTTGCGCCAGATCGACCAGCAGCACCCGGTCCGCAACGATCTCGAACTCCGCGTGACGTAGCCGGGCGGGCGGACCTTGCGAGCTGTGGAACATCACGGAGCCGAAGTTGAGCGCCACGTTCTCGAGGAGTCTTCGGACTAGCGCAGGCGGTGTCTGGTAGATGTCCAGGGCCCCAATGCCGACGTCCTCGAAGGCCACGGCCGAGCCCGAGACGAAGGGCGCGCACTCTGTGGCGACCCAGCGCATCCCAGGATTCGCGTCGAGTGTCCGCACCTGCTGTTCGAGCATGTATGGGTGCGCCAGATCGTCGTCGTGGAAGATCGTGAAGTACTCTGTAGCCGAGCCGATTGCAAAGGCCTTTTCGATGTTGCGCGTGGATCCGATGTTCTCGGCGTTGCGGATGTACTCGATGCCCGCAGAGCTGAACCGCTCGAGCACCGGCCCATAGTCGGTTTCGCTCGCGTTGTCCAAAATGACCAGCCTAAAGTCCGAAAACGTCTGCGCCATCAGGCTCTCAAGACACTCGCCCAGAAACCCTGGGCGGTTGTACGTTGGGATGACGATCGTCAGGCGGCTCATGTCACCGCACCCTCTCAAGCGAATCCATCACGAGCGTTGCGAACAGTTCGACCTGCGCTTCCTGAGTGAACCTCGAAGCCTCATCGGCCGATAGGAACGCCCGCGCCGCCGCAAGGTAGGTGTCCGCCTCGGTCTCTGTCATCTGCCGAAGGAACGCCTCCAGTTCGCTAAGGCTCTCGAAGCCCCGGTGATCGATGAAAACGCCCGCCGGGATGTACTGCTCGACATCGGGAGCTCCCAGATAGACCGGGATCGTCCCCGCGCACAAGCAGTCGAAGATCTTCTCAGTGATGTAGCCGGGGAACATCGTGTTCTCGTAGCACAGCGAGAACTTGTATTCGCCCAGTGTGGCCAGCTTGCCATCAGCAGGTATCTCGCCGCGCCACGCAGCCGCGATAGCGGACTGAGTGCGCGCATCGGCGTTGTAGGCGGGCTGGTCCCACCCACGCCCGAAAAGCGCGAAGTCACCGCAAGCCCCGAAGTGCCTGATCGCTGCGAGGCGCTCCAGGTAGAAGTCGGCCGCCATCCACGGGTAGCGACGCTGCGCCAGATTGGCCTGGAGTGCGCGATACCACCTGCCGAGCGACACCTTCGGTCTGGAGACCTCGAACACTGGCCGAGGCCAACCCAGGATGGCCTTGTTGCTGTTGATCAGCGTCAGGAGCGAGCGCTCGTTCCAGCGCTTCGGACTCTGGACAGCAAGATCCGGATTGGGCCAGAAGAAGTCGTGGAAGCCATTCGGGTCATCCAGCATCGATCGGACCCCGGGGAAGAACGCCAGGTGGTCGTAGTGGACACCGGTGCGGGGGAGGTTCGCATAGAACCGCCACGCTACCAGAGGTGACTCTCCGCTGACACACAGTGCTCCGCGAAGGCGGCGCTCGAACAACAGCTCGCGCGTGAAGCGAGTGTACTCGTTGGAGAAGACTACGGTGGTCACTCCGGGAGGCGGTTTCGACAGGTACTCATCGGCGGTTATCATGTCGACACTTTGCTCGCCCAGCCGAGCGGCCAGCGCAGGGATCACCTCGGCACCCGGATATTGGCGCATGAGGTCGGCGTCGAAGGCACGGCCCTCCCAGAACTGCGGGAAATCGATGTCGTAGACGCACAGACCTCTACTGGGGGCAGGCATCTGACTCCGATCCGGTTGGCAAATTCGCTCCTGACAGTTGGTGATATAGTGACACGAGCATGAGACCACTTGGAAATGTTAGATGAGCATAGCGAGAAAATCGATACTTGGCATCGGCGGTCAGATCTACATCTTGATCGTGGGCCTGGCATCGACAGTGATCCTGGCTCGTCTGCTCGGCCCAGAAGGCAAAGGAGTGCTCGCCCTTGTGGCGGCGATATCCTCTTTCGGAGTAGGCGCCGCGTCGTTCGGGCTGGGGCCGGCGCTCTCCTACCTCTCGGGCAAGGACAGGTTCAGCCCGCGGGAACTGATTTCCGCAGCAGTCGTCTGGTCGCTGCTGCTCGGAGCTGCGGTGGGTTCTGCAACCTGGGCCTTCAGGGAGCCGCTCCTCGGCTCGGTGCTGGAGGGCATGACCGCCACCGACCTGGCCATCGCACTCATTGCCCTCCCGACGTACTACGTCGGCGCCTTCACAGGAGCGCTGCTCGCCGGAGAAGGCCGCGCGGTCAGGGTGGCTTTCCTGCAGGTAGCGGCTGCTACGGCAAACATAGCAGCGGTGATCATCGCTTCCGTCACGGCTCCAGGTGACACTTCGGTGGTGATCATCGGCGTGAGCCTGGCCAGCGCGTTCAATGCCACCCTTGCGCTTGTGGTGCACCGCGGCGGTCTGACGCTGTCGCCGGGCAAGATCCACGGCGTGACGAGAAGCGCCCTGCCTTACGCCCTGAAGGCATACGTTGGCCAGGCGACCTCGATGTTCTTCCTGCGGGCCGACGTGTTCTTCCTCAACTACTTCGCGGGCCCGTCGGTGGTCGGGATCTACAGCGTCGCTACCAGCATCGCCGAGAAGCTGTGGATGCTCAGCAATCCAGTGGCCACGGCGGTGTTCCGCAACATCACGAGCTCTGAGCGCGATGACTCCCTGCGGATCACAACGCTGACAGCCCGCTCTCTGCTGGTGCTCAACGGCGTTGTCGGCATCGGACTTCTGCTGGTTGCGGTGGTGCTGGTGCCGGTCATCTACGGTGAGCCCTTCGCCGAGGCGACCATCTACCTCGGTCTGCTAATCCCGGGGATCGTGGTGTTCGCCCTGTGCCAGCCCTACGGCCACTTCTTCGCAGGGCAGTTGGGAAGACCCGCAGTCACATCGGCACTTTCCTTTGCGATGATGGTACTCAGCGCCATCCTCTACATCGTCCTCATCCCGAGGATGGGCGCAGTAGGCGCTGCGATCGCATCGTCGATCGCATACAGCTCTGCTCTCCTGGGCTATGCGTTCCTGCTGCCCAGAGCGGCGAAAGTCTCCATCAGGCAGATGCTGGTGCCTACTCGCGCGGACTTCGAACTCTACCGCTCGATTGCTGCTTCGGGCGTCTCGACAATCACGAGGAGGTGGAAGCGTGGCTGAGGCCACCTCGACATCCGCTGGCATGCCAGCGCTAAGCATCTACATCCCGACCTACAACCGCTTGGCGACACTCAGGCTGCAGCTTGACGCCTTGACCGCCCAGCGTGACGCATACCCGGGACCAGTACGCATCCTCGTGAGCGACAACGCCTCTCCGGCCATCACCGACGAGCAACTGAGCGCCCTTGCCCAGGAGTACGGGATCGAGGTCCGGCGCAATCCAGGGAACATCGGGGCCAACGCCAACATCGCGCTCGGCTTCATCTTCGCCGATCCCGAGGGACTTCTCTGGATACTCAGCGACGACGACACCGTCTCACCCGACGCGCTGTCCTACATCGCGGAGCATTGTCAGGGCGTCGACTACGACATCATCACCTTTTACACCAAGATCACCGAGCCGGGCGAGTTCACCCACAGATGGGTGCGAGCCTGGGAGGATTTACACGAGACCGGACTCATCTCCAACGTCATCTACAAAGCGTCGGTGTTCCTGCCCGAGGCCAGGAAAGCATTCCTCTACCACAACACGAGCTTCCCGCATCTTGCGGTCATGCTGGTGACTTTGCGCGAGCGCGGAGAGCTGCGGTACAGACTCCTTCCAAGCTCGAGATTACTCACAGTTGCGACTTCCCATGCCGAGGAACCCGGAGACTACTCACTCTCTTACTCAGGGATGCCGCAGATCATGCCGCTACTTCCTGCTGCTCAGGCGAGAGTGTTCGCACGGCAGTGGATTCACAGCTCCGGTAGGGGGTTCCTCAGGAGTCGGGACTCGTTGCCCGGGGCGTACGTGAGCACCCGCGCCCACATCAAGCGCTTCGGCGGATTGCGCGCAAGGCTCATGCTGGCTGCGCTAAGGATCGAGCATGCGACTTACGGGCCGATGCTGCACCGAGTCCTGGATGCCATCAGGCGACGACTGCCGAAAAGCGCAAAGAACAGTTTGCGCTCACTTTTGGATCGCCGAAGGGGTCGCTAGAACTTGCGGAAGATGCAGTCCACCTGGGCGAGCTTCCACTTTGGATCTGGGCCGCCCTGCTCGATATCGAAGAGCATGGCAGGTGCGAACCCAAGTGAGTGCATAGTCTCGAACAGGCGGAGGTAGTCACCTTCACTGCGCTCGTGTCGGACGAACGAGATCTCGAGAATCACCGTGTCCACCCGCTCGCGGAAGGTCTCGCTACCGCCCAACAGCACCTCGGCCTCGACGCCCTCGACGTCGATCTTCACAAGGTCGATCTTCTCGATCCCTGTTTCGCGCACGAAATCATCCATCCGGACAAGCGATATCCGCTCAGTCGCCGTCGTCTCGATATGCGGATTCGCCGAGCTGTAGGCGTCGCCGATCCCCAGCATGGAGCTGGCTCCGTCTTGCGAGGCCAGATGGAGATCCGCCTCGGCGGTCTTGTCGAAGAAGCCGAGCCTGTGTGGGTGGAATCTGTCTGCGAACCCGGCCGATTCGACATTGGCGCACAAGCGCTCGAACATCGACTCTCCGGGCTCGAACGCGTACACCTGAGCCTTCGGAAACCAGCGCAGGAACGCGAGCGACACGTTACCCACGTTGGCGCCCACATCAAAGATCGTGCGCATGTCTTGATCGAGCGATAGCAGGGCTTTGTAGATCCCGTCTTCGTCACGGTGCCGATACTCCCGAACCGCACGCTTTAGCTCATGGGGGAGGGAATCCTTCAACTTTTGCCTTAGGCTCACTGTGGGCCATCCTTTGTCTGCCGCGGAACCGTCCACCGCCCGCGCCGGCGTGCGACCAGGGATCTATCTGTTCCCGTGATGATATCATTGACCGATGCGCAGGTTCGTACTGATCGTCCCAAGCTACTACCCCAGCGATGAGCGGCCGATCGCTGGCATCTTCGTGCACCAACAGGTGCAGGCACTGAGCGAGCATTGCGATGTAGCGGTGCTGCATGTGACCCCCGCGACGGCTGAAGCACCACCGACGCTTGTTGTCGAAGACGGAATCACCGTTGTCCGTGCAACTACCAAGGCGCACTGCATTCCTCGGCAGGGAGCGATGCGCTTCCTAGCGTACCTAGTCGACCTCTACCTGAACCTCAGGGTTCACCCCAGGCTCGGGCTTCGTGGCTTCGAGCTGTTGCGGCAATCCAGGCAGGCGCCGGACATCCTCCACGTGCACGGTCTGTGGCCGGCTTCGGCGGTGGCCTCGGCGATCCAGCGTCGCCATGGCATCCCGTACGTGGTGACGGAACACTCCTCGGAGTACTTCGCCGACAGCCCGCGCAAGCTCGTCAAGTCCCCGGTGTTCGTGGAGCGCGTGCTTCGCCCGTTGGCGCAGCAAGCCGCAAGGACGATCGCGGTCAGCCGCGTGCTGGCCGACAGGCTCGCCGAGCTAGGGCTGGCGGTCGATCCGATGGTGATCCCTAACGTCGTTCCAGAGTGCCCCCCGCAGCCACGCCCGCATAGACCCATCGCCGGACAGCCGCATCTAATCGTGCACGCCT
>JAMDCK010000008.1 GCA_023488435.1 Actinomycetota bacterium | reverse complement strand
GACACTTTAATCCACGACTGTCGCATGTTCGGAGCTGTGTTAGAATCCTTTGTTACCGGCTTAGGTCGGCAATTAGATGGTGTTAGGTCAGTCCGAATCAGAGGAGGACTTGCAATGATCGCAAGTGAACGCATTGAGAGTGCACTAGACAAGATCCGTCCGGCGCTCCAGGCAGACGGTGGCGATGTAGAGTTCGTGGAAGTCACCGAAGACGGGGTCGTCAAGGTCACGCTGACCGGCGCATGCCGCGGCTGCCCCATGTCCCAGCTCACTTTGACCAACGGGGTCGAGCGTGTTCTCAAGGAAGAGATCCCAGAGGTCGTCCGCGTAGAGGCCGTCTAGCCGGCCCCGCGCACTTCTTAGAGGGCTTGTGGATTCTCTCGAAGGGCCGACCATGCGTCGGCCCTTCTGCTATTCCCAGGGACTACGTCCCTTCGG
The DNA here is from genome assembly GCA_023488435.1 of Actinomycetota bacterium. NCBI lineage: Bacteria > Bacillati > Actinomycetota > Actinomycetota bacterium. Next base: position 24,050 of record JAMDCK010000008.1, on the reverse strand, counting down.
CAAGCCCCTTCGCTCAAAAGTTTCGACCGCTTGTCTGTTTTGGGTTGAGCCCCACATATTGCATGGCTTACACTGACTGAGCGCAATATGTTGTGTGCGCTTGTCCGATTGTTTTTGAGCCACACCTTCTGTGGAGCGAGGAGTCAAGGCCATGTCATCTGAGGCTACCAGCACCAACACCTACTCGCGGGTCATTGACGACCTGCTCAGTGTCAATTCCCTCAAGGTGTTGCAGAAGAGGTACCTCCTGAAAGACGATGCTGGCAGGCCCGTCGAGAACCCCAGCGACATGTTCATCCGCGTCGCCGAGAACATCGCACAGACCGAGAGGCTCTTCGGTGCAGATGACGCCAAAGTTGCCCAGTGCGCCCTGGACTTCTATGACCTTATGACCTCGCTGGACTTCCTGCCCAACTCTCCGACACTCATGAATGCCGGTCGTGAGCTTCAGCAGCTGTCGGCGTGTTTCGTCCTCCCCATTGATGACTCGATGGAGTCTATCTTTGGTGCCGTACGCGACACGGCGCTCATCCACAAGTCGGGCGGGGGCACCGGGTTCTCGTTCTCCAGGCTTCGTCCTGGTGGCGATCAGGTCCAGTCAACGCAAGGAGTGAGCAGCGGCCCGGTCTCCTTTATGCGAGTCTTCAATCAAGCGACCGAGGCGGTCAAGCAGGGAGGCACCCGCCGGGGTGCCAACATGGGCGTGCTCCGCGTCGATCATCCTGACATACTCCACTTCATCAAATGTAAGGCCGAAGGCGACTTCGAGAACTTCAACATCTCTGTTGCCTTGACCGAGGATTTCATGAACGCCGCCCGTGAGGGCAGGTCATACAATCTGATCAATCCGCGGACGAAGGAGATCTCGGGTCAACTCGACGCTGCCGAAGTTTACGATCTCATCATCGAGATGGCTTGGGCGACCGGGGATCCAGGGATCATCTTCATTGACAGGATGAATCGCGATAACCCGACGCCAGCAATCGGCGAGATCGAGTCGACTAACCCGTGCGGCGAACAGCCACTGCTTCCCTACGAGGCATGCAACCTGGGAAGCATCAACCTGTCCAGGTTCGTTGCCTCCCGTGAATCCGGACTCGAGGTCGACTGGGATCGCCTGAGCGATGTCGTTCACCGTGCAATCCGTTTCCTAGACGATGTGATCGATGCCAATCGCTATCCCCTAGAGAAGATTGGAGAGCTTGCCCGTGCCAACCGGAAAGTCGGTCTCGGCGTCATGGGATGGGCGGACATGTTGATCAAGATGGGCATACCTTACGGCTCTGATGAGGCCGTGGCTCTCGGCAAGAAGGTCATGGGTTGCATCGACGCCGAAGCAAAGGCTGCATCGCGAAATCTTGCATCGGAGCGCGGGCCATTCCCCAACTATGCTGGATCGACCTACGATCTCCCCGGCGCTGCCCCGATCCGGAATGCGACCGTCACTACCATCGCGCCGACGGGGACTCTGTCCATCATCGCAAATTGCTCTAGCGGGATTGAGCCTCTCTTCGCAGTGTCATACGTTCGCACAGTGATGGACAACGACCGGCTCATCGAGGTCAATCCGATCTTCGAGGAGATTGCGGTCAAGCGTGGATTCTACTCGCCAGAGTTGATGGCGCTCATCGCAGATCACGGTTCTGTCGCCGGTATCGACGATGTTCCTCTCGACATCCAGGAAGTGTTTGTCACTGCACACGATATCGCACCGGAGTGGCATATTCGCATGCAAGCTGGCTTCCAGACACACACTGATAATGCAGTTTCCAAGACCGTCAACTTCGGATCCGATGCCACTGTTGATGATGTCAGGCACGTTTACGACCTTGCATGGGATTCGGAGGTCAAGGGAGTCACCATCTATCGAGATGGCTCCAAGTCGGGACAAGTGCTGTCAACCGGCAAGACCTCCCAGGGGGCCGAGTCAACCGTCGCGCTTCGCGCTGGTGAGATAGAGCCCCGTCCGCGCCCTCTGGTTACCCAGGGTCGCACTGAGAAGATCATGACTGGATGCGGAAACCTGTATGTAACAGTGAACTGGGATGAAGAGGGCATGTGTGAAGTTTTCTCGCAGATGGGCAAGTCTGGTGGGTGCGCATCTAGCCAGTCGGAGGCGCTGTCTCGCATGATATCGGTGTCGCTTAGGGCGGGCGTGGACCCTGAAGCCATCACCAAGCATCTGCGCGGAATCCGCTGCCCGAGTCCTAGCTGGGCCGAGGGCGGCAAGGTCCTCTCCTGCGCCGATGCCATCGGCATCGTCATGGAGCACGCCGTCGACTTCATGCGCACCGGCAATACCGAGAGGAAGATCGTCAAGTCGTCGGAGAGTATGGACTATCACTCTGGAGCCTGTCCGGAGTGCGGTGGATCGCTCGAGCATGAGAGCGGCTGTGCAGTCTGCCGCGCCTGCGGGTTCAGCAAGTGTTCATGACGGCGTAAGCGTCCGCAGTTAAGATTGGGCTACTCGGCAGGGGGAACCTGACGGGCTTGGAAGCATGAGAGGAAAAGATGGTTCTTTCGGATCGCACCATTAAGGAGCAGTTGCTGGCAGGTCGTATCAGGATCGAGCCTTTGGATCCGGACGACATTCAGCCCTCCAGCGTAGACCTTCACCTAGGCGAGGGATTCCAGGTATTCAGGAATTCGAGGTATCCGTACATTGATCCGAGTCGGGAGCAGGTTGGCCTGATGGAACCGGTCACCGCCTCTGTTGAAGAGCCGTTTGTGTTGCACCCAGGTGAGTTCGTGCTGGGCACCACGATTGAGCGGGTCGTCTTGCCAGACGACATCGTCGGTAGGCTTGAGGGGAAGAGTTCGCTAGGACGACTCGGCTTGCTGATACACTCCACCGCTGGCTATGTTGACCCAGGCTGGGATGGGCGCCTGACACTCGAGCTCTCCAACGTCGCGAACCTGCCCATAGTACTCATGCCGGGAATGCCGATAGGTCAGATATCGTTCTCTGCGATGACATCGCCGGTGGACAGGCCGTACGGCACGCCTGGCCTAAACAGCAAGTACCAGGGTCAGGGCGATGCGGCTCCCAGCAAGATGCATCTGAACTTCTGACGCCGAAGAGCCTTACAGCCCCTCTGTGATCTTGCTGACGATCGGAGTCGGGACGAAGCCGGCAACGTACTTGCCGGTCCTGGACTCCATTATCGGCAGCCAGCGGAACTTGCGGCGGATGTTCCCAGCAATTCCTGAGGTCAAACGAGTGTGTTCGGCAAGGCGATCTTCAGGGTTCGAGGTTGCAACCGCTTGGCCTGCGTAATATCCGGAGTTGATGGCGTAGGAGATCCCTTCGCCAGACGTCGGCGACATGAAGCCACCAGCTTCGCCAGCGAGAAGCACTCGACCTTGTCCCGGCACGACATCGGCCATCGAGCGAACGTGCAGCGCGACGCTGGCCTCCCGCTTGACGCTCTCGCCGAGCTGGGGCAGCTTGGTGCGCAGGATTTCGATGCATTGGTCCTGCTTCAAGTGAGGGCGTCGGGTCTTGGGGTAGAAGACCGAGCCGATGATCGCTGTTTCCCCCTTAGGCACGACGTAGGCATAAGCGAAGTCGTCCCCGATATCCCGCATATAGATACAGTCGAAGAACGGCTCGATGGCTCCGTCGAGAGTCACGAAGTCCTGAAGGGTCACGTAGGTCGATACGTTGTCGACGCCGAGGCCGCGTCTAACTGCGGAGCGAGCCCCGTCGGCACCGATAAGTGTTGCGCACTGCACCTCTTCCACGCTGTCGGCGCTCTTTAGCGATACAGTAACGCCCTTGGGCGTTTGTGAGAAACCTACGAGTGATGTCGAGCCGACGACTTCGACGTTGGAGGGTAGCAGGGAGAGCATCCAATCGTCGAACGCTATCCGATTCACGTTCAAGAAGCGCAGGGCCGTGGCCTTCTTGATGCTTCGATCCCAGTCCCAGTAGCGGAAGTTCACGTGTCCGGGGTCTAACAGGAGCTCGTCTGGGACCTTGGCGATGCGGTCGAGTCCCTTGCGTGCCTGCTCATGGATCATCCCGCCGCAGCTTTTGTCACGCGGAAACGCCGACGAATCGACAAGCAGGACTCTACCTGCCTCTGCGGCTTTGATCGCCGCCATGATACCGGCCGGACCGGCACCGGCGACTATTGTCTCGAATTCAGGCTTACTCGTAGAATCCAACCCCACCAGCACCTCCCGTGTCAGCACAGAGCCGCCAGGAGCGCGGTTTCTGCTATTGGACGAACGGCTGCCGGACCGTTTAACCTCGGATTGCCTCGTCATAGTATCATCGGATGTATCCGGCAACCACAAGGAAGGCAAAAAACATGAGCAAGTGTTGGGAGCACAGGGGTTGTGATGAGGAGATGCAGGGAGTCTGTCCTCACCCGAACGAGCTGAAAGACAACTGTCCTACCAAGTGTGCGTTCGCCACCTGCGATCACCCACAACATGCGATCACCACCGATCCGGAACTGGTTTTTGATCCCGACGTGGACCGCAGTGTTGTCCTGAAAGACAACTGTAGATTCTGCGTGTTCTTCCTTCGCAATGGCCCCAGACTTCGCTGACGCCGCTGGGGAGGTCAGTCGGCATGCGGTCTTCGAGGCTCTGATCGCCTATGGCCGAGAGCTGGAGGCACAGGGTGTCGCCCAGGTTGGCAGCGGCTTCACCGGACGGAAAGACCCCGATGCGTTGCTGCAAGAGGACCCGAACGCATTCCTCTTAGGCGTCCTGTTCACGCAGGGAATACCGGCCGAGCGTGCATGGGCTGGACCCTGGGAACTCAAGCAGCGGCTAGGGACTCTCGATTTGCACGTGCTGGCGTCCGACCCGGAAGCCGTTGCGGCCGCATTTCAGACACCCCCCATGCTACACAGGTTCAAGAACACGTTGCCCAAGTGGATAAGCGCTGCAGCCGCACGCCTTCTCGCCGAGTGGGGTGGTGATGCCGCAGCGATTTGGCCCGACGGAACGTCTATGGCTGTTGTCAGCGAGCGCCTCAGTCGATTCGACGGCATCGGGCGCAAGAAAGCCGCGATGGCTACTCAGATCCTGATGCGTCACTTCCGAGTAGACCTGGCGGGTCTGGAGTCCGGGCAGGTCGCTTACGACATCCACGTTCGTCGAGTATTCCTGCGATCCGGACTCGCGCACGAAGACAGCTTGGCCGCCATCGAGCAGGCCGCACGAGAGGGCGCCCCGGAATCCCCAGGTGTGCTCGATATCGCAGCCTGGCTGGTGGGCAGGGAGACCTGTAGACCGCGGAACCCCGATTGCGATCGGTGTCGTCTCGGCGGTCCGTGTCCTCGGCTTGTATCGATCACCCCTAGGGGAGTGGGTGCTAGATAGCGGTCTTCAGTCGTCGATCGACCGCAGCACCAGGCCCGAGAGCAGCTTAGGGTAGAAGTAGGTGGACTTCTGAGGCATGACCTCGCCGGCTAGCGACACGGCCTTCATCTGCTCCATCTTGGTCGGACGGAGGATGAACGCCACGTCGTGTTCGCTCGTGGCGGCCAGGGCCTCACCAGCGTCCTTGAAGAACGAGAGGCGAGCAAGGGTTTCTGGGCGATCCGGATGGATGCCGAGGAGCGGATCGAGTACGAGCTCCTGGAGCAGCGTGACGTCGAGTTCCTTGTACGCCTCGCTGTGCGATCCGACAACCGCCGAGGATGGATCGACGTCGGCGCGAAGCACTGCAACCTTCGGCTGCGGATCTTCGGAGGTCTTGACCAGGAACGACGGGCGCTCGAGACCCTCGGGGACTGTGGGCCCGCTGTCGGCGGGAAGGTCCGTGATGTCGAAGTGTCGATTCAGCCCCTCATAGAATTCCTCTGCCGAGAAATCGCTGGGTGCGTCCGCGACACGGTGGGTTGGCAAGACGATGAGGTTCGGGTCGTCGAGGTTTACGAGCGCCATCATCACGTAGTCGTAGTCCGGGTCTGCGTGGACATCGCCAGCGGCTGAGGCCGCGCTCCTTCGAGCATCACGATATGCGAGTGCTACGGTGTACCTGTGGTGGCCGTCGGCGATGAACACGTTGCTGTCCGCTAGGGCGCCGGTGATCGCTGCGATCTGCTCGGGATCGGTCACAGCCCAGACGGTCGAAACAACTCCATCAGGGTCGGTCACGGTCATGACGGGATCCTGGGCCATCCCGGCCTCAAAAGCGGCATCTGTAGTGCGCTCCGGGTCGGAGTACAAGCCGAAGACCTGCGACAGGTTGGTGGCAGTGGCCTCGAGAAGCGCATATCGGTCGCCTAGGGCCTTGGGTAGCGTCCTTTCGTGGGGGAGCACAACCCCATCGGCGAAGGGATGCAGCATGACCTCGGCGATGAACGCGCGTCGGCGGATCGGCCTGTCCTCGACAGTGAAACGCTGCTCCAGTACGTAGATCGTCGGCGCATCATCGCGCACGAGAGTCCCATCACTCGTCCACTGGGCCCAACGCTTCGCGCCTGTCGCATAGCGGTTGCTGGAATCCTGAGGATCCAAGGATCCCTCGGGTAGCTCCAAAGCGACGACGTTGTCGGCGGACAAACCCAATAGCTCATCGCGTTGCGAAGGTGAGATGACGTCATACGGCGGAGCTGTCAGAGCGTTGAGGTCCTGGTCAGACGGGTATCTCCAGGCACGGAACGGGCGAACTACAGGCATGGTTTGGGGTCCTTTCGGCGGGTCTTTGAAGTGCTTACTGTCCAAAGAGCGATCTGAACACCACGAAGGCTATCATGCCGACCATGGTAGCACCCAAGAAGCTGCGAGTCAGCTGGTAAGCGAGAGCAGTAAGCAAGCCGGCCCACAGATGGGGGCTAGCTGGAGAGTCGATGAACTCACCACCAGGTCGGAACAACTCCAGTGCGACCAGAGCTCCCATGACAGAGGCCGGAATGAACGACAACCAACGCATGAAGGGCTCGGGTAGACTCACGCGGGAGAACAAAGCGATCGACGGAAACCGGGTCATGTAGTTGGCCAGAGCCATTCCGATGACGACTGCCCATATAAAACCGGATTCCATCATCTGACCTTTTCTTTAGGAAACAGCATGGCGCCAATGAACGCTGCAAGCACCGAGGGAACGATGATGAACAGGGTGTCCGACACGACGATGCCTATGGCCGACATGGCTGGTAGCGCTAGTGCGATGAGCCCTGCGAGGACTCCGATTGCGAGGTGTCGGCGGTTCTCGGCAAGGGCAACGAACAGGGCGGCGAACATGGCGGGCATCGCAAACTCAAGGCCCCATCGAGAGGGGTCGCCAATCGCGTCACGGGAGAATGCGCCTATCGCAGTGCCTAGCACCCATCCGGTCCAGGCAACGAGCCCGACCCCGAACATGGACCATGTTGTCGCGGAGCCGGCTCGGCAGTCGTTGGTGTTCACAGCGAAGGTCTCGTCGGTCAGGGTGAACGCCAAGGCAGCCTGACGCGTTGTCCCCACTCCCTTCAGGTGCTGCGCGATACTTGCGCCGAACAGCACATAGCGAAGGTTGACGATCGTTGTGGCCAGAAGCACCCCAACAAGACTGGCCCCACCGTTCATTTGGGTTAGCGCTATGAACTGACCCGCGCCGGCGAGTGCCGTGGCGGAGCAGACGATCGCCTGGGTGGTGGTGAAGCCACTTTCGGTGGCCACAATTCCGAAGACGGCACCGACCGGCATATATCCAAGGAAGATGGGAAAACCCAACTTGATTCCGCGGATGAGTTGACCCGCGGCAGTGGTTGGCTTTTGGGTATCTGCAGGTAATGTCTTTGACATGCGCCGAATGATAGCATGGTCTTGCATGACGTTGGCTCGGTTCTTGCGCTGTCGCATACCGGACCGTGGAGTTTTCATCTACTACGGGTACAATAGATTTAGAGGCCCAGCGCCACAGGAGGCGGGAGTCATGGATTTCACGATCAACTGCCCAGTCGATGGAATGGTCGATGTCGCCATCGAGGACATCGACACTGTGGTTCTGCGCGCCCCGGAGCGAGCGGAGATCATCTTCTCCTGCCCCAAGTGCGGCATTGGCGTATCGGTAATGGTGCAGATACCAGGCTTCTTGCTAGCTACGATCGATAGCCTGTCTCCCGACAATGATGCGTACTCGGGCTCACTTGCGGGCATTGCTGCGATGGCAGCGAGTGCGGATCGCCGAGAGAGCTACTCGCGGCCATCACGCGAATCCTCGGCAGGTGAAGGTACGCCCGAGCAGGAAGCGCGCATCGATGCGTACTGCGAGTACTTCAGGCGTCAGCTGGCGGGCATCGATGACGTGAAGGATATGCTGCGCGAGATGAGCTCCGCCGAGTAGGTCGCACCCCACGCTCCCGGTCGCTACCCTTCCGATTTCTCGCGCACTTTCGTGTGACGTCGTGCCCTCGACTTGATGGTGCCGCCGACAATCAGCGGGAGCATGGCCGCTACGCCGATTGCGAACCCACCGATATGCGCCCACCATGCCACGCCGGTAGCGGCACCTATCGACCCGACCCCTTGCGCCAGCTGTAGCAGGAACCACATCCCAATCACGAAAACAGCAGGCAGCTTTGCAAGCTCGATGAAGACGAACACCGGGATCACAGTCACGACTTTGGCCTTAGGATAAAGGAGCAGGTAGGCTCCAAGCAGTGCAGCGATGGCTCCACTAGCGCCGACCAGGGGGACGTTGGAGGTCGGATAGATGAGCGCATGCGCCATGGTGGCCGCCGCACCACCACCAAGGTATAGGAGCAGAAACCAGATCGATCCTAGCCGGTCTTCGATGTTGTTGCCGAAGATCCAAAGATAGAGCATGTTGCCGATAAGGTGTAGCCAGCCTCCGTGGAGAAACATCGCGGTCACGATCGTCATCAGGGCTGTGGGCGCAAGCGGTGAAGCGAAGTAGTCGACCGGCGTGAAGCCCCAAGTGTCGAAAAGAGTCTGCAGAGCATCGGAAGATAGGGTAATCTCGTAACCGAAGATTGCAATGTTGGCGACGAGCAACACTATCGTGAGGTATGGGAAGCGCTTGGTCGGGTTTTCGTCGTAAATTGGAATCATGGGAGCCCGTGATCGATGATAGGCGCAAGGACTCAGTCAATATAGACCGCTGCTGCGACAGCATCAACTGTGAAGATCGCATATTCGAAAGGTGGTAGAAGTAATGCTCGAGGCCGCAATGATCTTACCGGGGCTATTTGGCCTACTGCTGCTCTTGGCAGTGGGCGTTATCTTCTTGTACAACCGCTTGATCGTCTTACGCAATCGCGTAGACAATGCCTGGGCTCAGATCGACGTCCAGCTGAAACGCAGGTACGACTTGATCCCGAATCTCATCGAGACGGTCAAGGGCTACGCTGCGCACGAGAAAAGCACCTTGGAGGACGTGGTGAAAGCCCGGCAGATGGCGATGGGCGCTTCGTCGGTCAAGGATCATGGGCAAGCGGAAAACATGTTGACTTCGACTCTGAAGTCCCTTTTCGCAATTGCCGAGGCGTATCCGGACCTCAAAGCCAACCAGAATTTCATGATGCTCCAAGAGGAGCTTTCTGGCACTGAGTCCAAGATTGCCTATGCGCGACAGTTCTACAACGATTCGGTGATGAACTACAACACCGGCATCCAGACATTCCCCGCTAACCTCATCGCCGCGATGTTCAACTTCGCATCGCGTGAATCCTTCGAGATCGACGAGTCCTTCAAGGCCGCCCCAACAGTAAAGTTCTAGTCGAGGATCAGATTCCCTGAACCTGATCGACTTCGGTCGGGGGCTATCGGCTTACCCTTCAACGACGTGCGGATAAGGGCCAAAATGTACGATCAGATCAGTTCAAACAAAATGAAATCAGGCGGCCTGATCGCTGTGTTCGTCATGCTGGTGTTCGCGGTCGGGTGGGCTATTGGCTACCTGCTCAATGTGGGCCCTTATGGGCTCGTGATAGCCCTGGCAGTCGCATTCGTCTCGACATGGGGCTCATACTGGTACTCCGACCGCATCGTCCTGGCGATGAGCAGAGCGCGACCCGTTGATCGAGCCACGGAGCCTTATCTAGTCAACGTGGTTGAGGGCCTCTCGATCGCAGCAGGGATCCCGCAACCGAAGGCATATGTGATCGATGATCCAGCACCCAACGCGTTTGCGACTGGGCGCAATCCTGCCAATGGGGCGATCGCAGTCACGACTGGTCTTATCGAGAAGCTGGATCGTCTAGAACTCGAGGGCGTAGTCGCCCATGAATTGGCTCACATCAAGAATTACGACACTCTCGTACAGACGCTTGCTGCAGTTATGGCGGGAACAGTAGTTCTGCTCTCGGATTGGATGGTTCGCACCCTGTTCTGGGGTGGGCGATCCAAGGATGGACTTGGTGGAGCGAAGGTGATCCTGTTGGTAGTCGCGCTACTGCTACTCATCCTCGCTCCGATCTTCGCCGGGCTGATTCAGATGGCGATCTCGCGAAAGCGCGAGTATCTTGCCGATGCCAACGGCGCACTTCTCACAAGATACCCAGACGGACTGGCTTCGGCATTACGAAAGATAACTGCTGACCCGAATCGTCTCAGTGTCGCCAACAAGGCCACTGAATCCCTCTACATTTACAACCCCCTTAAGGACTACCGAGGCGGGCGAGGGCTCAACGCTCTGTTCAACACACATCCTCCAGTCGAGGAGCGTATCAAGCGGCTCGAGGCGATGTAAGTGGCATCGCTGCCCTTTCCCGCAATCGACCCTGTGATATTTGAGATCGGGCCATTCGCAGTTCGCTGGTACGGCCTGGCCTACGTAGCAGGATTTTTAGTGGCCGGTCTCGTCATCAGGTGGCTCAACAAGCGCTGGAAAGTAGGACTGTCGGATGACGATATCCTTACCGTCATCCTGTACGCCATTATCGGTATACTTGCGGGAAGCCGGATCGGCTGGGTGTTGATCTATGGCGGGACGACGGTCCTCGAAGACCCGCTGCGGCTTTTTGCGATGTGGGAAGGCGGCATGTCTTGGCACGGCGGTTTCGTCGGGCTACTTATCGCTGGGTGGTTCGTCAGCAGGCGACTCAAGGTCCCCTTCGGCACATTGGCTGATATGGTCGCTGTAGGGGTGCCCGCAGGATTGTTCTTTGGGCGGGTCGCGAACTTCATCAATGCGGAGCTGTGGGGGCGCCCCACCGATCTACCTTGGGGTATGGTCTTTCCGGGCGCTGGGCTGATGCCGCGGCATCCTTCGCAGCTTTACGAGGCGTTTCTCCAAGGCATAGTCATCATGGTGATACTGATGGCACTGTCTTTGGCCAAGCGGCCTCAGGGCTTCTACTACGGCCTCTTCATGGTCTTGTATGGCACGTTTCGCACTCTGGTGGAGTTCGTTCGCGAACCGGATCCGCACATAGGCCTTTTGTTTGGCGCACTCACGATGGGGCAGGTTCTGAGCATCCCCTTGATCATAGCGGGCGCAGTAATCGTTTACAGGGCATTGCGCAAGACGAGTCCCGCCTGACCCTGGTTGCGGCCGCGGCATGATTTGCCTACTGGTCCGCCGTTAGCCCGAATCACCCTGCTTCCAGCAGGGAGCGTCACGGTTGAGGCAGCGGGATACTTCACTGGGCGCAAGCGCCGTCGGAGGGGTGACCTGCGCACAGAAACACCTCGGGAACGATCCGACCAGGTCCTTGAGGTTCGGGTCGTCATAGGGAGAGGACTCGGGCTGTTCCACGATATGCAACAGGTAGCACGGCAAGCGGCTCAACCCCAGTCTCTTTGGAACGTGAGATTTCAATGCAAGAGTAGCCCTCCGCAGGGCTCTCGGCAAGTGCGGCTACATGCAAGATGGGGAGCCTCTTCATTTGACCGGTGCAGGAGTTGGGCCTATCCTTACAGGCGTCGATTTGGAGGGCCAGATGGTCTTTAGCAGGTTCACGAGGATACTCTTACCGTTTGCGGCTTTGGTGATGATGGCACTGCTGGCGGGCTGCTCTGCCGAGCAACCCGCTGTCACATCCCCATGGCCCGTTGCCACAGCTGAGCGCACGATCGAGAAGCCTCCTCCTCCACCAATATGGCCGCTCACCGGGATGGATGCTCCGGACTCAGCCACAGTGGTGGGGCGTCGTATCGTTTCCGTGAAGATTGACAACGCACCTGTCGCTCGACCCCAGTCAGGCTTGCAGGCAGCCGACATCGTCTATGAGTCCATCACCGAGGGCGGCATCACACGCTTCAATTGCCTCTTTCAGTCACAGGTTCCGGAGGGCGTCGGTCCGGTGAGGAGCGCGCGGCTGTCAGATATCGGCCTGGTGCCACAGTATGAAGCGCTATTCGTTTTTTCTGGAGCGAGTGGCAGGGTGAACTCGGCGGTTAGAGCAGCCCGTTTGCAGAACCTATCGCAAGACGCTGGAGTGAGTTATGGCTACTCCAGGTCCAGGGCGCGCAGCGCTCCCCACAACCTGTATGTCGATTTGAACAAGATTCGCGAGGAAGGCACTCGCCGTGGACATCCTGCACAGCAGCGTGTACCCAGGTTGGCTTTCGCTGGTAGTGTCCCGACCACTGGCACTCCGACGGTCTCGATCGAGATTCCATTCTCGATGGCAAACAGGGTGGACTGGACATACGATCCTTCGCGCCGGGTCTATTTGCGCCAGAACAATGGCTCGGTACACAGGGACTCACTGACAGGCGAGCAGATTTATGCCAGAAACGTGGTGGTCATGTGGGCCAAGACAACGCCCGCCTCGGCTGGCACTTATGACATACAGCTGGTCGGTAGCAACCGCGCAAGCGTCTTTCGCGATGGAGTGCGCATCGACGGCACTTGGCAGGCCGACAAGGACTCCCCGCCAAGGTTCACCTCCACCGACGGCTCTGTGATCGCGCTTGCGCCTGGGAACACATGGATGCAGGTAGTCGCTCCGCAAGTGAACATCACTGTCCGGTGAATCGACGCTCATCTGGTGCGTTTTGGCCGATGTGGTTGTTAGTGCAAGACGCGGAATGTAGAATCTCACAATCGCCGGCTCGACCAGCGATGAGATAATGGTAGATAGATGAGAGGCGAGCAGTGACTGAGAACAACATCGAGATTGGAACCCTTCGCGTGAAGACCGGCCTTGCCGAGATGCTCAAGGGCGGCGTGATTATGGACGTCGTCAACGCCGAGCAGGCGAGGATCGCCGAGGATGCCGGAGCTGTCGCAGTCATGGCTCTAGAGAGGGTGCCTGCGGACATCCGTGCTGTCGGTGGGGTTGCGCGCATGGCGGATCCGACTATCGTCGAGCAGATCGTGGGGACCGTGTCCATCCCGGTCATGGCCAAGTGTCGGATAGGGCATTTCGTCGAGGCCCAGATCCTGCAGTCCCTAGGCGTGGACTTCATCGACGAGTCGGAAGTACTGACTCCTGCCGACGACAAGTACCACGTGGACAAACACGCCTTCACCGTGCCGTTCGTGTGTGGCGCAAAGGACCTCGGCGAGGCTTTGCGGCGTATCGCCGAGGGAGCCGCCATGGTCCGCACTAAGGGCGAGCCCGGCACAGGCAACATCATCGAAGCCGTTCGCCACATGCGCACCATGACCGACGGCATCGCTTGGCTTGCAGGGCTGCGCTCCGAGCAAGTCTACGACGCCGCCAAGCAGCTTCAGGCGCCGGTGGAGCTTGTCCGCTGGGTGCACGAGAATGGCAGGCTGCCGGTGGTGAACTTCTCGGCGGGGGGGATTGCGACTCCGGCCGATGCCGCACTCATGATGCAACTTGGCTGCGACGGCGTCTTCGTCGGCAGTGGAATCTTCAAGAGCGGCGACCCCGCAAAGAGGGCCAGGGCGATCGTCGAAGCCACGACGCATTTCGCAGATGCCGAGCTACTCGCCGATGTGTCGCGGAACCTCGGCGAGCCGATGGTCGGGATCGACATCTCGCAGATTCCCACGGCCGAGCGGATGCAGGAGCGAGGCTGGTAGGTGCGTATCGGTGTACTCGCATTGCAGGGCGCTTTCCGAGAGCATATCCTCATGTTGGAGACTCTCGGAGTCGATGCTGTCCCGGTGCGACTTCCTTCGCAGCTCACTGAACTTGTCGGCCTGATCATCCCCGGCGGGGAGTCCACAGCGATATCGAAGTTGATGGACACGTATGGATTCTTCGACCCGATAAGGCAGCATCATCAGGCGGGGATGGCTCTGTGGGGAACGTGCGCAGGTGCGATTCTCCTTGCCGAGGAGGTCATCGATTCGACGCCGGGCCAGGACAGCCTTCGTCTGATGGATATCGTCGCTCGCCGCAACGCCTTCGGGCGACAGGTCGACTCGTTCGAGACCGATATCGACTTCGCAGGCGTCGGTCTCTATCGCGGAGTCTTCATTCGGGCGCCCTGGATCGAGAGTGTCGGACCTTCGGCGAATATCCTCGCGAAGCACGCTGACAAGGTGGTCGCAGCTCGCCAGGGAGATATGCTGGCGACTGTCTTTCATCCGGAACTCACCGGCGATCTGCGCATTCACAGGTACTTCGTCGAGAAGGTCGTTGGGAGTCAGGCTCGCTGATGGCCGGCCACTCTAAATGGGCTACCACCAAGCACCGCAAAGCCGCACAGGACAAGAAGCGTGCGGCGATGTTCAGCAAGCTCTCTCGCAACATCTCGATTGCGGCAAGAGCTGGCAACGACCCCAATCCTGACAACAATGCAGCACTAGCCGCTGCAATCGCGAAAGCGCGGAGCTACTCGTTTCCGAAGGACCGGATAGAGTCCGCCATCGTCGACGCGTTCAAGGTCGCCGGCGGCGACGATTACGTCGATGTGGTCTACGAGGGCTATGGCCCTGCAGGTGCTCCCGTCTATGTTGAGGCGCTCACCGACAATCGCAATCGCACTGCGGCAGATGTCCGCAGGCTTTTCTCGCGTGCGGGCGGAAGTCTGGGCCCCAGTGGCTCGGTCGAATTCCAATTCGAGCGCAAGGGCGAGATCCTGACGCAGCCAGCAGCAGCGATGGACACCGATGACTTCACGTTGTTGGCTGCCGAGGCGGGCGCCCATGACGTCGCTTTCGGCGAGGAGGAGTGGGTGGTGATCTGTGCCCCGACCGAGGTCGCAATCGTCCGTCGCCACCTTGAGGATGTTGGGATCGTCATCAATTCGGCGGAACTCGTGATGCAACCGGTGACAGAGATGGTACTCGAGCCTGCCGAGGCGATGCGGGTACTGAAGTTGATCGGCCAGCTCGAAGATTTGGACGACGTGCAGAATGTCTATCACACGATGGCTTTGACCGACGAGATCCTCGAGTCAATGGAGTGACCTTTTTGCCCTCGATGGCCGAAAAGTGGTAACCTGAACATATGTTCGGTCGAATGAAGGGCCACAAGTGACCTCAAAAGTCATCATCGGGATCGATCCGGGACTCAAGAATACCGGTTGGGGCGTGGTCGAAGTCTCAGGATCTAACAAGCGGTGCCTGGCGTACGGCTGCATAGCCACGAGATCTGACCACTCGCTTCCATCACGCCTAGGAGACATTCATCGAGGGTTGCTCGAAGTCATTGAGCGCTACTCTCCCACAGAGTCAGCGGTCGAAAGCGTGTTCTTCGGTATGAACCCTAAGTCCGCCCTGGCAACTGGCCAGGCCCGCGGGGTGTGCATCCTTGCGCTCGCTGATGCCGGCGTAGATTTCTCGGAGTACGCGCCGACACAGGTCAAATCTGCGGTCGTAGGTCAGGGGCGTGCAGAGAAGCACCAGATCGCATTCATGGTCAGGGTGATGCTGGATTTGCCCGCAGTGCCGACACCGGAGCATGCTGCAGACGCCCTAGCGATAGCCCTATGCCACGCCAACCTTGCTCCCGCCTGCGGACTTCGGCGGGTGGCCCTTTGATCGCCACGCTCACAGGCCGCATCGCCGAGAAGAGCCAGAGCTGGGCGATCATCGAGGTTGGGGGAGTCGGGTATCGCATGGCGATGTCCGCTCGGTCTCTGGCGAGCCTTCCTGCACCTGACGAAGAGGTTCGCATCCACACCTTCCTGCAGGTCCGCGATGACGACCTGAGCCTCTTCGGTTTCACCGATCCGATCGAGAAGGAGATATTCGAGCGGCTGATCACTGTTAGTGGCGTCGGCCCTAAGGTCGCACTGTCGGCACTGTCGTCTTATGCGCCCGAGAGGCTCATAGCCGCCATCCTCGCCGAGGATGTCACAGCTGTCTGTGAGATTCCGGGCATCGGCAAGAAGACCGCGCAGCGCATCATCATCGAGCTCAAGGACAAGTTCGGTCCCGGAAGCGAGATCGCTTCGCTGCCTGTCGGCACTGGTGCGCCCTCCTCGGCAGGGGGCGAAGTGCGCGAGGCGTTGCTTGCGATGGGCTTCAGCGCCACCGAGGTGCATCGCGCCATCGCGGAGTACGAAGGTGAGGCTGATGTGGCGTTGATGCTTAGAGAGACACTCCGGATGCTTGGTGGTGGCACCAGATGAGCACCGTTTGGGAGTCCGATCACCTGCGGGACATCAAGGACGATCCGGAGCGCTTGGTACGATCGGAGACGATCGAGGATGATTTCGAAGCTGAGACCACGTTGCGTCCCGCGCGTCTCGAGGATTACCTTGGGCAGACGAGGGTCAAAGAGAACCTCGGCCTCCTGATCGAAGCCACGAAGGCCAGGGACGAGCCGCTCGATCACATCCTGCTGTCGGGGCCGCCGGGACTTGGGAAGACCACTTTGTCCTCGGTGATTGCGAACGAACTCGGCGCTCGCCTGAAGGCCACCAGCGGACCGGCGATCGAACGTCCGGGTGACTTGGCCGCCATCCTGACGAACCTCGAGGAACGCGATGTCCTGTTCATCGATGAGATCCATCGCTTGAACCGCACAGTCGAGGAGATTCTCTATCCCGCGATGGAGGACTTCATGATCGACATCGTGATCGGGAAGGGTCCTGCCGCTAGGAGTATCAGGCTCGATCTGCCCAGGTTCACGCTGGTCGGGGCTACCACGCGCACCGGATTGCTGACCGGACCCTTGCGCGACAGGTTTGGGATAGCTTTCCGTCTGGATTACTACACTCCCGAAGAACTCCGCGCCATTGTGGAGCGCTCGGCGAGGATACTCGGGGTACAGATCGATGAGACCGGAGCCTCCGAGATTGCGCGTCGCTCCAGGGGAACTCCTCGGCTTGCGAATCGTCTGCTCAAACGAGTGCGTGATTATGCGCAGGTCAGGCATGACGGCATCGTGAACGAAGATATCGCTGCGGAGGCGCTCGCATTCTTCGAAGTCGACCATCTGGGGCTGGATCGCATGGATCTGTCGATCCTGGAGGCGCTGATACATCGCTTCAGCGGGCGACCGGTGGGGCTGGGCACTCTGTCCGCCGCGATCGGAGAGGACGCCGACACCGTCGAGGACGTCTACGAGCCCTACCTGCTACAACTTGGATTTCTCTCCCGCACCCAAAGGGGGCGACAAGCGACCCCCAGGGCATACGAACACCTTGGAGTGCCTGCGCCACCTAGTGCAGCGGAGGCTTCAACCCTCTTCGGCGAGCTAGCGGAGGATTAGCCAGCGTTTGCGCTGTGCGTTGAGTATCTTTCGAGTCCCGATGGCCCGATGTGTGTGCTTGTACCTCATCAACAAGTGTGCGAGATCGTCCGGATGTCGACCAATCAGCCCGAAGTGATCCAGCGCGCATTCGCCTTCGGCGCATCCAGAATCGCGCCAGTAGACACAGTTACCGGCGTCGCAGTCAGGGCTGTATCCCAGAACACTGTTCAGATTGCATCTCACTGCACAGTCCTCCTCGGCTTCTTATCGTCTATATCGACACAGCCAAGGACCGGGTGTTAGGACAACCTGACGAACGGCGGGGTCAGACGACCGCTTCGGCAGCCCACACGCCGTGTAGGTTGCAGTACTCGATCGCGCGAACCGTGGTTCCAGGCTCGAGGCGCACACATACCGAGACCACCGGCTCTGCTGCTACAGGGGCGAGATCGAACCTAGCGATTGAGTTGCCATTGACCTGGACGTCGATCCACTGGATGTAGTGGTCGGGCTGATTCGGGTGCCCGACGTAGTGCCCAACTGAGACGGAGACTTTGGTGAGGTCACCGACAGGCTCTAGCGAGAGATGAGGAGTGTGCTTTTTCTCGAAGTCAGTCGCTCCGTCGAGGTTTTGCACGAGATTCAGTGCCGAGAGGATTGGTGCGTCGCTCATTTGGGGTACCTCCGCATTCGTTGTTCATCGGACGTGATCAATCTGTATTCCCCATTGTAATAACAAACTTGCTTCATTGTCGTAGAATCATCACTATGCCACCGCAAGAAGGGAAGTCAAAATGCCCGGCCCTGGCGAGTCAATGATAAACCGATCCGATTTCGTGCTGGTGTTGATCGACGCTCAGGAGCGATTGGCAGCTGCCATGCCCCAGAGGGAGAGCGTGCTCGAAGTAATATCGAAGATGCTTCGAGCAACATCGGTCCTTGGAGCCCCAATCATAGTGACCAGGCAGTATCCTAAAGGCCTGGGCGACACAGTACCCGAGATTGAGGCGATTCTACTCGATCTCGCCGACCATGAAGCCACGGTCGTCGGGGTGGACAAGCTGGCCTTCGATTGTGCAGCAGAACCGGAGTTCATCTCCGCGTTACGTGGAACCGGGCGTCGTCAGGTGGTCATCGTCGGAATGGAATCCCACATCTGCGTTGCTCAGAGCGCACTGTCGCTCGCCGGTTTGAACTTCCAGGTGCATATCGTTGCCGATGGATGTTGCTCCAGGGATGCGGCGGCCCATCAGATTGCCATGGACCGCCTCCGAGCTGCCGGAGTAATCGTTACCCACTCCGAGTCGGTCATCTATGAGGCCGTCGCCGAAGCAGGCACAGAGCTCTTCAAGGCGATCCTGCCTATCGTCAAATAGTTCGACCCGAGACCAGAACCCCGTATCCCAACGATTGAGAGGAATCAACGGATGGCATCGATTATCGATGGCAATGTCATCGCTGCCCAGGTCAGGGCCTCAGTAGCATCTAGAGTCGCCTCCCTAAAGGGCCACGGAATTACTCCGGGACTCGCTGTGATTCTTGTCGGCGACGATCCCGCCTCTCACTCCTACGTGACCATGAAAGAGAGGGATTGCCAGGAGGTTGGTATCGCCAGCCGAGATCTCAGGCGGCCCGCCGATATCTCGCAGGAACAACTGGAGTCCCTAATCGACGAGTGCAACAACTCAGCAGAGGTCCACGGAATACTGCTTCAGCTGCCGCTTCCAAGCCATCTTGACGCCGAGGCGGCCATCGCAAGGATCGATCCGTCCAAGGATGTCGACGGCTTCCATCCGGTCAACCTCGGACGACTACTCAGGGGTTTGCCGGCGTTTCGAGCCTGCACTCCGTGGGGGATCATGAAGATGCTCGTGCACCACGGGATCGAACTTCAGGGCAAAGAGGCCGTCGTGGTCGGACGCTCCACGATCGTTGGAAAACCGATGGCTCTGATGCTCCTGGAGCGAAACGCCACAGTGACCGTCTGCCATTCTCGCACCCATGATCTCGCTGCTGTTTGCCGAAGGGCCGACATTCTTGTTGCCGCAGTAGGTCGCGCTGAAATGAT
The DNA here is from genome assembly GCA_023488435.1 of Actinomycetota bacterium. Classification (NCBI taxonomy): domain Bacteria; kingdom Bacillati; phylum Actinomycetota; species Actinomycetota bacterium. The sequence continues at coordinate 4,505 of JAMDCK010000008.1, read as the reverse complement.
CACAGAAGAGTTCGTCAAACCCGGTGCTGTGGTCATCGACGTCGGTATCAACAGGACCGACACCGGAATGGTGGGCGATGTCGACTTCGCCCGAGTCGAACCGATCGCCTCGGCAATTACGCCCGTACCCGGTGGCGTTGGGCCGATGACGCGTGCGATGCTGCTATCTAACACCCTTGACGCCGTGGCTGGCCAAACCGGCGGCTCAAAGTAGCCCCAAAAACATGTGGCGAATATGTGATCCGAGATCGGAGCAAACCGCAATGAGGCGCCTAGTGTTCACGACTGTCGCATGCGCACTTGCGGTGTTTCTCTCCATCGGCGCAGGCGAAGCCCTTGCCGAGCCGGTGTCGCTCGCCCAGTCAAGGGTCGACGTGCAGCTGATGCCAGAGGCCGAGCCGGGTTCCAACGTGTTGGTCGTGGGCGCGAGACTGCCGGAGGGTACCCCGCTTCCGGCCACAGTCAACCTTCCTGTGCCTGACGGAGCCAACGTATTTTGGGCCGGTGAGATCACCGGCGGCCCTCCTGAACTCGACATTCGTAGGGAGTTTTCGATCGTTGAGGGGTCGGCAGGCAGGATCATCCAATTCACTGTCGAGACCACCCTGTCGGTTCAGTACGACGCACGCTACGGTGCGATTCGCTTCTCAGGACAGGAGCGCGAGACCGAACTGGCTTGGCGTCAATCCGTTGAGATCGCCGAACTTTCGATGGCGCTACGCCTTCGACCAGGCACACAGCTTCTGGCCCCGGAAGTCAGACGCCCGCCTCAGACCAACCAAGCCGGGGAGAGGCTATACACCCTTGAACCGCTGACCATGGATGTAGGCCAGGGGACCACTGTCACTGTTGCTTATCGGACGGGCACGGCTCCCCCTGTCCAGGGCGAGGGTATCCCGATAGCTGTATGGCTGGCAGCCGCTATTGGTGTTGCACTCCTGCTGCTGGCGCTCGTCGTCGGGCGACAGCGCAAGGCTACGCCATCCGCCGAGGAGTGAGATGGAGGCCTTCGTCTTCACTTTTGCCCTGGTTGCGCTGGCTGAATTCGGCGACAAATCGCAGCTGCTGACCCTTCTCTTTGCGACGCGATTCCGACTGGCCTCTGTACTTCTCGGCGTAGGGCTGGGAGTTGTCATCCTTCAGACTGCTGCTGTGGCTACCGGGGCATCGTTTGGGGCGATCCTGCCAGACCGCTTGGTGGGGATCATCTCTGGTGCTCTGTTCATAGTCTTCGGAGTTCTGAGCTTGCGTCCCCGCAAAGAGCAGGCAGCCGAGGTGGGCGAGGCAGCTGGGAGTGCTCTTATGCGCTTCGGTCCGACTATTGGAATCGCTGTCGCCTTCGTTCTCTCTGAGTTCGGCGACAAGACGCAGTTGACCACCTTGTTCATCGCAAGCGACCCTCAGGCTGCGTTGGGGGCGTTGTCATTCCTGGGAATGAGTTTCGAGGCGGGTCCGCTGTCGCCTGCAGACATACTACTGCCTGTCTGGGTCGGCTCGATCGCCGGACTGCTCGCGGTCAATCTGTTGGCCCTGGTGGTCGGCCGGACGATGGGCAAGCGGCTCCCGGTCCGTCTGGTTTCGTGGATCGCTGGCATACTGTTCTTGTCGGTAGGGGCCTACTTGTTGCTTTCGGCGGTTTTCGCCGGATAGGGGTCTGAGATGAAACAGCGACTTCTCCTTCACGCATGCTGTGGTCCATGTTTATTGGAACCTCTGGATATTTGGTCCGACTCATTCGAGGTCGAGGTTTTCTTCTTCAACCCCAACATCCATCCCACAGCCGAGCATGAACTCCGGCGCGAGGCGCTGCAAAAGTACGCCGATGCACACTCGATTCTGATTCACGACCCTGGTTACAGGCCACTGCAGTGGATCGAGGCCGTCGGCTCGGATGAAACCAATCGCTGCAAGGAATGCTACATGCTGCGCCTCGCCGGTGCAGCGAAGTTCGCCCGAGACAATGTGTTCGACGTATTCGCGACGACGCTTGCAGTGAGTCCCTACCAGAATCAGGGGGATATCGCAGCGGCAGGAGAGATGGCTTCGAAGCGCTTCGGCATACCTTTCGTTTATAGCGACATGACTGACAGGCATCGCTCAGCGGTCGAAAGATCTCGTGCGATGGGGATGTATCGGCAGAACTACTGTGGCTGCGCGCAGTCGATGCCGAAGCCGAAGTTGAAGTCGCGAAAGAGCGTCGGGTAATCCAAGCGATTCGGCCATAATGCCTCTGGCACATGGGATAGCACTGCGATATACTCACGTTCGCTGTGCATATGGTTCATTCGCAACATTTACGTCGGAGTGGCGGAACGGCAGACGCGCCAGGTTGAGGGCCTGGTGTCCGCAAGGACGTGAGGGTTCAACTCCCTCCTCCGACACCATCTGCACGCGAAAGACTCTAAGATCCCGAGGCGCTTCGCCTGGAGGTAGCTGATGCTCCGCTTCGAGGTTGTTCCGGTAGGCCGAGGCGACATCAAGCCCTGCCCAAGATGCCCTAGGCCCGTCGACCCGCACTACTATGACCCCGGTGACCTCGATGCCAAGCTCTCGGGAGTGGCCGCAGGGTGGGGCAGTGCGCCCGGTCCAAACGTCGTACTTGCCGGTCCAGAGCCTTTGAATCACCCTAGGCTCCCTGAACTCGTCCGCCTTGCTGTAGATCGGGGAGTCAAGCGCCTCGGCTTGAGAACGGATGCAGCCGGATTGACCGTCGGTCGTAATGCCGAGGGCGTAATCGCTTCGGGAGTCCGGCATCTTCATGTCGTTTGCCCGGGCGACGTCCTAGGCCCGACCACCGGACATACAGGCGCCTCAAGGTCTCTGGCGGGGATACTCGCTTTCACCGAGGCAGCCGAACAATCCCGAGTTGAGGTCGCCATTGTCGGCATCGTGCCTGTGTGCGCACACAATCTGCACCTGTTGCCTGAGGTTGTCGCCATGCTCGCATCCAAGGGGGCCCGCCTGATCCGCCTGGAGATCGCTTCCTCGGCAATCGATGAGGACGAGCTCGCCGAATGGTGTGTATCTGCTTTCCACACAGGCATTCTTTCCGGAGCGTGGGTCGACGTTCCGGACGCTCCGCCATCCGTACTCACGCGCATCGACGTGCGCAGATCCCCACTAGTTCTAGCTCTTGCGGATACCACATGAGCTTGACGGCAGCCCCGCTTCGCATCGCTCTCGTTGACCTTAGCTGGCCTGGGTATCACTCCCTAGGGCTTGCATATGTACGCGCATTCGCAGAAGCAGACCCACGATTGAGTGATGCAGCGAGTTTCAACACCCTGAATTTGTCGTGCGACGAGGACCCATGGTGGGTTGCCTATCGTCTCGATCTTGTGAAGCCCGATGTCGTCGGATTCTCTGTAACATGTTTCAATGCGGACGTTGCTTACGAAGCGGCCAAGCTCTTCAAAGCGGCACATCCCGAAGTGAAGATCGTTGTCGGCGGCCCCGAAGTCGGCCCAATCGCCGAAGAGGTCCTTCGTTCGCACCCTTACATTGATTGCGTCGTCAGGGGGGAGGGGGAGCAGAGCTTCGCAGACCTGCTGTCGGCATTTCTTGTTGACAGCGACATCGACAGCATTCCGGGGCTCACCTCACTTGTCGGCGGATGTATCGTCTCAGGCCCCAGTCGTACTGTGATTGAGGACTTGGACTCCATCCCGTCCCCGTTGCTTGCAGGGGTGCTGACACCGGTCGATGGCCTTACGTTCATTGAGACCTATCGCGGGTGTCCCAATCGATGTGCCTGGTGCTACGAGGGGAAGGGAAGCCAGCGCATCAGGCGCTTCTCTAAGCGGCGTATCGCCGCCGAAATCGACGCGCTAGCCTCTGCGCCGGGTGTCACCTCTTTTTCCTTCATCGACCCGGTTTTCAACCTGAGCGACGATCACCTTGAGCATCTGGCGGCGCTCCTTGAGCCCCATGCCGCTGCTGGTCTGCGACTACATACCATCGAGGTCGACCTCCAACGCATCGAGCAACACCATGCCAGATTGCTTTCGCTTGCAGGGGTCGTGAGTGTGGAAGGCGGACCTCAGACAATCGGCCCTCGATCATTGGCTGCGTGCAATCGAAGGTTTGACCCGAAGCGTTTCGCGGCCGGCGTTGAGGCATGTCGATCGCACGGGATCAGGGTGCAATGCGACCTCATAATCGGTCTACCAGGCGACACATTCGAGCAGATCCTGGACAACTTCGAGTATGTACTCTCTCTCGATCCGGGAAGATTGCAGGTCTCGACGTTGCATGTGCTGCCCGGCACCGAACTTTGGGAACGATCGAAAGATCTCGGGATCCAATTCGATAGACATCCGCCGCACGTAGTCATCAGCAACCGCGATATGGATTTCGGACAGATCAGACAAGCAGAGGCGTTCGGATTGGCACTGACGCAAGCTTACAAGGCAGTGCTCTGAGTGCCGTTCGTCGGAAAGTCCTCACGGGACAGCTGCATTCCCTCGATAGAGATTAGTGAGCCCAAACAACAGTGGTCGGGGAGA